>NZ_JBEAFR010000082.1:0-91592 GCF_040062315.1 Klebsiella sp. GW_Kp181 | reverse complement strand
CCCCGTTACACAAAATGCAGAGATGGCTTGCATAACGGGAGGTGTCCATATACGGGCAAGGCGCGGCCCTACCGCGCCGCCCCCGGGAATCCCCCGCCGAACGGTCAGAATGAGCACGCCCCCGGTTAGCGCGTTGCCTTACCAATCCTCTCCCTGGCCAAGAATACGCAGAATATCCTGACGATGCTGCAGCAGCAGCGGATTGTCGCGATGGCGAGGATACGCCAGCGGCAGCGCAAACTCGGCGATAATCCGCCCCGGCCGCGGCGACATAATTAACACCCGATCGCACAGTAGCAGCGCCTCTTCGATATCGTGAGTGACCAGCAGGCTGGTATAGCCCTGCTGCTGCCACAGGGCGATCAGCTCCCGCTGCATGCTGATGCGGGTAAGCGAATCCAGCTTGCCCAACGGTTCGTCGAGCAGCAGCAGACGCGGTTCATTCAGCAGCGCGCGCGCCAGCGCCGCACGCTGCGCCATCCCGCCGGAAAGCTGGCGCGGCAACGCCTCACTAAACGCCTGCAGACCCATTCGCGCAATCAGCGCGTCGGCCTTTGGCTCAAGCCCCTTTTTCCCCTGCGCCTGCGGCCCCAGCAGCACGTTTTGCCGCACCGTCAGCCACGGATAAAGGGTCGGGTCCTGAAACACCAGTATTCGCTCGGGCCCTGGCCCGCCCATCGCCGCCTCATCAATCTGAATTTGCCCGGCCTGCTGCGGCTCCAGGCCAGCCAGCAGCCGCAGCAGAGTGGATTTACCGCAGCCTGAAGGGCCGAGCAGCGCGACGCTTTCTCCGGGCCGCAGCTGCAGGCTGATATTCTCCAGCACCGGCACCGTCCGTTTGCCGAGGGTAAAAGCATGATGCAGATGGCTTATCGACACCGCCGCGCCGGTCGATGCCGCCTGAGAAGTGGCGTTCGCGGTTACCATTGCATCCCTCCCCGCTGCCAGCTCAGCAGCCGGTCGCGCACCATAAACAGCCCGCTAATCAGGCCGGAGCAAAGCAGCGCCATCACCAGCAGCGCCGCGTACATATTGGGATAGGCCGCCCAGCCCTGCGCCCACTGCAGATAAAAGCCGATCCCGGATTTCACGCCGACCATTTCGGCGACAATCAGCACCGAAAACGACGCGCCCAGCCCCATAAACAGGCCGACAAAAACGTTCGGCAACGCGGCGGGGATCGCCACGCGCAGGATCAGGAAACGCTGGCTGGCGCCCAGGGTGCGCGCCACGTCATACCACGCCTTATCGATGCCGATAACCCCGGACCAGGTCAGCACGGTCACCGGGAACCAGGTGCTGAGCGCGATCAGAAACACGCTGGCGCCAAAGCTGGAAGGGAAGATAAACAGGCACAGCGGCAGCAGCGCGGTGGACGGCACCGGCCCCAGCAGACGTAACACCGGATGCACCCAGTAGCCGATCCGCTGGGACCAGCCGATCGCCAGCCCGCTGATAAAACCGCAACTGGTGCCCAGCAGCACCCCGAGCCCGAGCAGCCCCAGCGAATGCAGAAGGCTATCGAGCAGGCGCGGCCAGTCATCGTGCAGCACCTCAATCAGCGCCTGCGGCGGCGCGAAAAACGGCACCGGCAAAAATGCCGTCTTTGCCGTCAGCCCTTCCCACAGCGCAAAGAGCAGCGGCAGCAGCGCCAGCCACTTTCCGGCATGCTGCAGACGCGTCCCCCGCTGCCGCCAGTAGCGGTAGCTCAGCGTCAGCACCAGCAGCCCGCCGCCGAGTGTGAACTGCGCCAGCGCCCACCCTTCGCTAAACGGCCAGCGCCGCCCGGCATCGGGCCAGGCCAGCGTATACAAGCCGCCCAGCAGCCACAGCGCGGCCGCCAGCCAGCCTTCCGTCCACCGCGGCCTGCCGCTTGCCGGGCGCGCCAGCGCCCGTTCAGGCGAAAACGTTGACATAAATGCTCTCCGCAAACTGATGGGGATCGGTTCCCGGTTTAATGACCTGCACCCGCTGAAGATCCACCGCGTACTGGGTCAGCTCTTTAACAAACGCTTCGCCCACCGCGTGATGACCGTGCCCCTGGCCGTGGAGAATGCCGCTGACCTCCGCCTCATTGGTATTCAGCGCATGGGCGAGGAAGGATTGCGCCACGCTCTCCGGGTGCGCGGCGGCATAGCTGTGCGCCTCAAGAATCGCCTGGGTGAGCGCGGCAGCGGCCGGTTTATGATCGCGCGCCAGGCTACCGCTGACCCCCAGTACGCAGCAGCTCAGCCTGGCATAATCGCCGGTCATATTGCTGGCGATAAGCTGATATTTACCGGTGTCCAGCAGACGATAGCTAAAGGGTTCGCTACCGCTGATGGCGGCGATTTCGCGTTTATCCAGCGCCACGCTGAGCAAATCCGCCGGATAGACTTTCCACTGCACATCGCTTATCGGATCGATACCGTGGCGCTTAAGCAAGATGGCGAAAAAGTTTTTATCCGGCCCGGCCATATCGGTGACGCCGATGGTTTGCCCCTTCAGGCTCTCCAGGCCGCCGAACGGCGAGTTTTTCGCCGTCAGCAGGTTCAGGCAGCCGCCGTGGGTTCCGGCGGTGAGCTTCACGTCGAAGCCCTGCTCCAGCGCCTTCAGCCAGCGCAGCGCCATCCCGACGCCAGCGTCGGCCTTGCCGGTGGCAATTGCCTCCAGCAGCACGTCCGTCGAGTTGCCGAAGTTAACGAACTCCACGTCGAGATTGTATTTACTGAAGATCTTCTGCTGCTCGGCGACGGCGACTGGCGCCAGGCACACCGCGCTTTTGTTAATCGCCAGCTTGATTTTGTACGGCTGCGCCAGGCGCAGGGCCGGGTGTTCCTCACCGCTCGCCATGGCCGCCATATCGTGAGCCCAAAGCGGCAGGGATGCGCCGGCCAGCGCAAGGCTGCCGGTCAAGCGTAAGAAACGACGGCGGGAAAAAGCAGAGGTTATCATGGCGTCGCCTCCGCATGGGCCTGCGCGGCAGGCACGCTAAAGCCGTTATCAAACGTCGGCGTCACGTCCAGCTTCGCGCGGATCAGCCCGTTGGCGAGATAAAAATCCGCCGTCGACTGCTGCTGGGCGACCGTCTTCGCGTTCAGAGGCTGCCACTGCGACTGGCGATTGGCAAACTGCGCGCGAGCGATATCCGCCGGGAAGCGAATAATCTCCCCCAGGGTTTTACCGTAGCTATCGAGATTGGCATACGCCCAGCGCTCGGCGCCGGCCAGGCGATTGAGGTAATCCTGCAGCGCCGCGCGCTTCTGCGGGTCCTTCAGGGCATCATCGGTTGCCGCCAGGAAGGTGTTGCCCGGCAGCAACCCTTTGCCGCTGACCAGGATCTGCCCCTCGGCGGTCTTCACCAGCTGCGTGGTGTACGGCTCCCAGGTCGCCCAGGCATCAACCGAACCGTTGAGCAGCGCCACTTTGGCGTCCACCGGACCGAGAAACACCCACTGCACATCCTTTGGCGAAATTCCCGCCTGCTCCAGCGCTTTCAGCGCCACAAAGTGGCCAATCGATCCTTTACCGGTAGCGATGCGTTTGCCTTTTAAATCCGCGGCGCTTTTCAACGCGCTACCGGGCGAGACCAGCACCGCGGTGCCGGCCGGGTTGCTTTTATCGACGGCGATGGCTTTAACCGGCGCGCCGTTAGCCAGCGCGAACAGCAGCGGCGCATCGCCGATTATCCCCGCATCCACCGCCCCGGCGTTAAGCGCTTCCGCCAGCGGCGCGGCGGCCGGAAACTCGGCCCATTTAATCTCATATGGGAGATTCTGCAGGGCGTTGGCGGCCTCCAGCTGCGAACGCATGCCGCCTTTTTGATCGGCAATTCGCAGGGTGATTCGCTCCTGAGCCGCCGCATAGCCGCTGAGGATCAGCAGCATGATCGCGCCGCCTAAAGCGGTAACATTAAATCTGCGCATGAGAATTATCCTTATTTTTGAAAAGCGTGTTTGCCGGCCGCCAGCCACGCGCTGTCGCTCTGCGGGGTGTGTACCCGTCCGCACAGCACGTTACGATAGTGGCGTTCCAGAGGATTTTGCCGACTCAGGCCATGGTTGCCGGTGAGCTCCAGCGCCAGGTTTACCGCCTGAATGGCATTGTCGGTAATCGTGACTTTCGCGAGATTCGCCTCAATGGCGGAAAAGCCCAGCTGCGCGGCCTTTTCCAGCAGACTGCGATTGACCAGTAGCCAGCCGTCAATCTGGCCGACTTTTTCCTGCACCCGCGGCAGGCTGGAAAGCGGTTGCCCAAGGCTCCCCGGGATACGCGTACCCAGCCAGGACACCAGCCAGTCGCGGGCCGCCCGCGCGATGCTGTCGTAAATTGCCGCCAGTAGCGCCGTGTGGCGGTTGGCAAACAGGCGAAACTGTTCAGCATCCGGCGCGGGAGGCGCATCGGCAGCCCATACATCCACCGCGTGATCGGCGGCCACCTGCACGTTGTTGAGCACCACTTCATGGCTGCCGGTTGCCCGCATTCCGCCGTGGTCCCAGCTTTTGACGACGCTAATACCGTCACTTTCGCGCGGCACCAGCCAGGTGCCGACCAGCGGCGGAGCGTCGTCGCTGCGGCCCCAGATGGCCAGCCAGCTCAGCCCCTCAATACCGGTGGTATAAATTTTATGGCCATTAATCTGCCACCCTTCCGCGCGGCGGGTCGCCACGGTTTGCGGCAGGCCGCCGCGCGCCGGGGAGCCCAGTTCCGGCTCCACGCGCAGGCTGTTGATCAATCCTCCCCGCTCAACGGCATCGTGAAAAACCCGCTGGCGCAGCGGCTCGGACCAGTTCTCGTTTTCCGCCAGCCGCAGATGATGCAGGTACTGCATGCAGACGATCAGCGCCGTCGCCGGTTCGCCCCAGGCAATAGCGGCAATAGCCTGCTGGAGCCTGGGAAGATCGGCACCTGCCCCGCCGTACTGCAGCGGTACGGCGAGGCTTAAAAAGCCGCGCTGGCGCAGACGGTCGATATTGTCGCGGGGAAAGTCGCCGCTGGCGTCGAGGCTGGCCGCCTGCTCCGCCATCAGCTGGCGAATCTCCGCGAGCCGTCGCGCCCACTCATCGGTAGCCGGATGGTTCACGATGCGCGCTCCGCCGCGGCGCGCAGGGCCGCTTTTTCGCGGGCGATCGGCAGCAGCGCTTTACCGTACTCCTGGGCATCGTTGAGCGGATCGAATCCGCGGATCAGGAAGTTGCGCACGCCGAGGTCGTAATAATCGAGCAGCGCGTCAGCAACCTGTTCCGGAGTGCCTACCAGCGCGGTAGAGTTGTGGCCGCCGCCCACCAGCTGCGCAATTCCGGTCCACAGACGTTTATCTACCACCTTGCCCTGCGCTGCGGTGGCCCGTAGACGCTGCGCCCCGACGCTGTCAGGCTTGGCTTTGAAGCCGTCCCCGCTCTGCGCCGCCCGTTCGGTGGCGACGTGCAGAATATGCTCGGCTTTTTCCCAGGCCTCAGCTTCGGTCGCGGCGATAATCGGCCGGAACGAGACGCTGAAGTCGATTTCTCGCTGATGTTTCGCCGCCTCGGCCCGCACGCGCTGGATGGTTTCCTCCGTTTGCGCCAGCGACTCGCCCCACAGAGCGAAAACATTGGCATGCTTGCCGGCCACGGCGATAGCGGCTTCCGACGAGCCGCCGAAGTAGAGAGGGATATGCGGTTTTTGCAGCGGGCGTATCGCCGACCACGCCTGTTCCGCCTGATAAAAGTCATTGGCGATATCCACCGGCTGTTCGGCGGTCCACACCGTGCGAAGGGTCTCAAGGAAGGCATCGGTGCGCGCATAGCGCTGGTCGTGATCGAGATAATCGCCGTCGCGGCGCTGCTCGGCGTCATTGCCGCCGCTGATGATATGCACCGCCAGCCGTCCGCCCAGCAGATGTTCAAGGGTAGCGAACTTACGCGCAGCGAGGGTCGGCGAGACAAAACCGGGACGATGAGCCAACAGGAAGCCGATCTTTTGCGTCGATAGGCCCGCCAGCGCGGTCACCAGAAATCCGTCGGGTTGATCGGACCAGTGGCCTACCAGCAGGCGGTCAAACCCGGCGGCCTCGTGGGTTTGCGCGAAACGCACGATGTAATCGCGGTCAAAAATGGGGCCGACCGGGGCGATGGTTTCCGACGACAGGCGGTGGCCGATCATGCCGAGAAATTGAATGCTCATGCAGAACTCCTTGTAGCAGGATAATGAGTGGGCCGCCGAGGCGGCGCGTTTTCATTACCCTATACACGGGCTCTTAATGAACAAAATGCATTTTTATCATATCTTAATATGCGAGATAAGCATTTATAAAAATTATATATACGTTTCAGCCAGATACGTTTAGCTGCTGAACGACTTTGCCGGCGAAAAAAGTCAGCGGCTGGCTCAGATTAGCCAGATTCTGCGCGTGAACCAGCCACAGATGCACCTCGGGCTGGAAATCCGCCAGCGTCAATATTGTCACCTCATCGCGCCACGGGCTGGCGGCCAGCGCGGCGCGCGGGACCAGGCCAAGCCCCAGCCCTTGCGCCACGAGGCTGATTTGCAGCTGAGCGCCGGCGGTCTCAACATTCAGCGCCAGACGCAGCCCCTGGGACTGCAGCTCGCGAATCAGCCCGGCCCGCAGGCCGCAGCCGTCGGGATTAAGCACCCAGCCTTTTTCCGCGCAGTCGCGCAGCGCCCCGGCGTGAAGACGCCAGCTTTTGGCCGCAATCACCGCAATATCCAGCGGGCACAGCAGGCGCCCGCCGTAGCCCTCAGCAAAGCGTTGCTGTTCCGGCCCCATCGCCAGCACGCCGTCCAGCTCGACGCTTTCAAGGCGCTTTTGCAGCAGCCCGCTCCAGCCGCAGGTCACCTGCGGTCTCAGGGCGGGAAACTGCTGGCGCAGCGCAGTCAGCGCCGGCTGCAGCGCAATTTCCGCCACGCTCTGCGGAACCCCGAGACGCAGGATGCCGTGCGGCTCGGCCTCGGGGTCGAGCAGGCCGTACAGCTTTTTGGTCTCCCGCTTGATGCTCAGGCACTGCTCGTAAACCCGGTGCCCGGCGGCGGTCAGGGTGAGCGGCCGGGTCTGACGCTCCAGCAGCGTCACGTTGAGGGTTTGCTCCAGTCGCTGAAGTCGGCGGGTTATCGCCGATTGGGTAATACCGAGATATTCCGCGGCCTGATTAAGCGAGGAGAACTGCACGGTGGCCAGCAGTGCGTCAATGTCGTCGATGCGCATAGCGTCCTTAATGTGATTTTTGCATATTAATATATGCGGAAATTGCATTTTAATTATATTAACGCCTTTGCTAGCGTAAAGACCAGTCCCGACAACAGGAAGCGACCATGACCGCACCGCGAGTGGAAAAATTACGCCAGTTTATTCAGGACCTTGATGCCCTGCATCGCGAATTTGCCGATGAGCCAGCCCTGCTTGACGCTGTGGCTCAGCGCCTGGCCACGCTGGTAAAAAAAGATGACTGGCTGCCGGAAGAGTACACCCTGCCGCACCCCCACCACTATCAGCAGTATCTACTGCATGCCGATTCCGGACAGCGATTTTCCATCGTCAGCTTCGTCTGGGGGCCAGGGCAATCGACGCCGATTCACGATCATCGGGTGTGGGGCGCCATCGGCATGCTGCGCGGCGCGGAGGAGAATCAGCGCTACCGCCTGGACGAGCGCGGCCAGCCGGTGGTCAGCGGCGTTGCCGAACGCCTCTCCCCTGGTGAAGTAGAAAAAGTCTCTTCCCGCGATGGCGATATTCACCGGGTGAGCAACGCCCTCGCGGATAGCGTCTCGATCAGTATTCACGTTTACGGCGGCAATATCGGCGGCGTCAGGCGCGCGGTTTATACCCCGGAAGGCCTCGTCAAACCTTTTGTCTCCGGTTACTCCAATCGCCACTTGCCCAATATCTGGGATCTCTCAAAGGATAATTAATATGCCCATCTGTTCTTATCGCCCGACCGCTCAGCTGCGCCAGGCGCTGCTTGACGGCGCGGAGCTGGCGCTGATCGATGTTCGCGAAGAGGCCGACTTTGCCCGCAGCCATCCGCTGTTTGCCGCTAATCTGCCGCTCAGCAAACTGGAGCTGGATGTTTTTCGACGCGTGCCGCGCCTGACGACGCCGATTACCGTCTATGACGGCGGCGAAGGTCTGGCGGAGCTGGCCGTCGAGCGCCTGCAGAGCTGGGGTTATCAGGATGTCGCGCTGCTGGAAGGCGGCCTCTCGGGGTGGCAACGCAGCGGCGGGGAGCTGTTTCAGGACGTGAATTCGCCGAGTAAAGCGTTCGGCGAGCTGGTAGAGAGCGAGCGGCATACCCCCTCGCTGAGCGCCGGGGAAGTGAAGGCGCTGCTCGAGGGTCAACAGGAGATGGTGGTCGTCGACGCGCGCCGTTTCGATGAGTATCACACCATGAATATCCCCGGCAGCATCAGCGTGCCCGGCGGGGAGCTGGCGCTGCGCATCGAGGGCCTGATTCCGTCACCGCAGGCGACGGTGATCGTCAACTGCGCGGGGCGCACGCGCAGTATTATCGGCACGCAGTCGCTGCGCAACGCCGGTTTGCCCAATCCGGTTTACGCGCTGCGCAACGGCACCATCGGCTGGACCTTAGCCGGGCTTGACCTTGAGCGCGGCCAGCAGCGCCGCTACGATGCCGATTTTCGCGCCTCAGTCGAACGCGCGACGGCGGTGAGACAGCTGGCGGAGCGCGCCGGCGTCGCCTTTATAGACACCGCAACCCTTCAGCGCTGGCTGCGGCAGCCCGCGCGTACGACTTACCTGTTTGACGTTCGCAGCCCGGAGGAGTACGCCGCAGGCCATCTGCCGCTGAGCGTTAGCGCGCCCGGCGGGCAGCTGGTGCAGGAAACCGACCATTTCGCCAGCGTGCGCGGAGCGCGGATTGTGCTGATTGCCGATGACGCGATACGCGCACCGATAACGGCGTCCTGGCTGGCGCAGATGGGGTGGGAAGTGGCGGTGTTAAATGATGCGCGCCCTGAAGACTTTAGCGAGCGCGGTACCCCCGCAGCCAAAGTACCGCCGGGGCCGCAGGCGGAGGAGATTTCGCCACAGCAGTTAGCGGAACAGCTGCGGGTACCCGGCACCGTGGTGCTGGACTTCACCACCAGCGCCAACTATGTCGCCCGGCATATCCCGGGCGCTTACTGGCTGGTTCGTTCGCAGCTGCGCCAGGCGCTGGAGGTGATACCGCAGGGAGAACGTTACGTTGTCACCTGCGGCAGCAGCCTGCTGGCCCGCTACGCGGTGCCGGAGGTAGCGGCTTTAACCGGTAAACCGGTGCAGCTGCTGAGCGGCGGCACCCTGGCGTGGATTGATGCCGGACTGGCGTTGGAGCATGGCGAGACGCATCTGGCGACGCCGCGTAGCGATCGCTATCAGCGCCCATATGAAGGTACCGATAACTCCCCGGCGGCAATGCAGGCCTACCTCGACTGGGAGTTCGGCCTGGTTGAACAGCTGGCGCGCGATGGTACGCACGGGTTTAAGGTATTGTGATTTCCCCCGCTCGCGCTGCGCTTAGCGGGGCTACGGGCCCCTGTACTCAGCTCCCGGGGGCGGCGCTAAGCGCCTGCCCGGGCTACAGGTTTACTGCCATCTGCCAGCCCGTAGCCCGGACAGATGCGCAGCATCGCCTCCGGGAAATTATGCCGCGCTGTTCTCTGCTCCCGGGGGCGGCGCAAAGCGCCCGCCCGGGCTACAGGTTTACCGCCATCTGCCATCCCGTAGCCCGGACATAGGCGCAGCATCGCCTCCGGGAGATTATGCCGCGCTGTACTCTGCTCCCGGGGTATAGCTGCGATCAGATCTCCGGCGTATTTTTAAAGCCCATCAGCATCAGCATCGGCTCCTGCTGCGACCCCGCGGGATCGAAATGATAGCGGTTGCCCTGACGGTCTCCGCCGATATACCACGAGATCTCGGTTTTGCCCTCAGCCAGCGCCTTGCGCACCGCTTTATCAACATCGATCGTCCGGTATTCACGCTTTGAATTAAGATACAAAACCCCATCAGAGCTGTAGTTGCAGGACGGACGATGATTCCAGGTCACGCTGTTTGCGCTCCAGTCGTTGCTCGCCGGATAGAGGAAAATCTGATCCGCGCCGTTGGTTTCCACTTTTCCACCGTAGATCCGCAACTGATATTTAAACAGCGAAGCGTCCTGACCCTGCGGCAGCGGCGGGATCGGGAATTTCACCAGCGTCATGGTTTCCGGGTTATGCGTGCGCCCGCCGTTTTTCCAGTTATCGCTGACCACCAGATTTTCCGGAGCGGCATGGGTCACCGTCGGCTCGGTGCTGTCCACCAGCGCGTTCTCCTCTACCGTGGAGAAGCCATAAGGCACCGCGCTGCCGCAGTCGATTCCCTTATTCATGCAGCGCTCGGTCATATAGTGCGCTGCCTCAACCGTCCAGCCGTTCATGAAATCCGCGTGCGCCGTATAGATGCTGCCCCAGCGCTCTTGACGCTTGTCGCCGTCCATGAGCGGATCCATCGAAAGCTGAATTTTTGCCGTATCCAGCGTTTTTATCTGCGGCAGAACGTATGCCACGTTCATGTTTACGGTCGGAATTTTCACCGGGTAATCGCCTGGACAGGCGCCATTGACGTCGTATGTCGCGTTACTGTGGCCGTGCGTCGGTTTCAGGTTGACGCCATCCCAGCAGTTGGGGAACTGGATACCGATATTAAACTGTACCGCATCCCCCGCTTTGCGCAGCCCGCAAATCTGATCGGCCTTATTGGTATAGCCATTGCCGTTGGCGCAGAGAAAGGTAATGCGCGAACTGGGAGCAGAACCGTGATGATCGCCCGCCAGCAGTTCGAGACCGGCCGGGAACGGATGCAGCGGATGCTGTTCGACTTTGCTGGTCTGGTAGTAGGTTTTTTGATAAGCCGGCGCGACCACCTGACCGTCCGGCAGCTTCAGCGATGGCGCCCAGTAGGCGGAGCTGTCAGCTTTGTTATCGCAGGTGGTTTCCGGCTGGTCGCGCAGCGTCTGATAGGTCGACACTGCGTCAGTATGGGTGTTGCCAAAAAAATCATGCCACATAGCCTGATTCGGTTTGCCGAACATCATAATGGCGTCATCGCCCAACGTATGGTGATAAGCGCAGACCACGTGGGCCTGCGGGCCGGCATGAGCAGAAAACGCGCCGGCGGCCAGCAGCGGCGCAAGAGTTAAAGCGAACGGGTTCAATTTCATTTTGCAATCCTCCTTGTTTGAAGGAGTGCAGAGATAGCAAACGCCCGCCGATGTTACACATCATCAAATATCATTTCGTCTCATCGGCCCGCACTATCAGGTTCGCGCATAATCCATGAGTACTGAAATGACTTCGGCGCCGGGAAATGCGTGCGCCGACGAAACGACCCCAGCAGCTGCGGCGTGCAGTAGGTACAGCTCCCCAGCCACTCCATGTTTTCTTCCGGCACCCCCGCGCTGCGCAGCAGGAGATGGGCAAAGGCCCGCAGATCGAACCAGACATTGTCGTCAGCGGTCGCTTGCGCCTGCTCCCCCACTGACGCCGCCTGATGGGGCAGGAAGAGCTGCTCCCGATGGCGCTTTGCCAGCTCGCCTGCGGGCATTGCCAGCAGAGCCTGATAGAAGTCGGCGGTGACTTCGTAGCAGCAGGCGTGAATATGCGGCCCGCTCACTACCACCAGATCTTGCGGGGCGACGTGATAACGCTGAAACAACGCCAGGCTATTTTCAATAATTCCGCTGGCCGCGCCGCGCCAGCCTGCGTGGACGCTACAAATATAGCGCCCATCGCGCGACGCCATCAGCAGCGGCAGACAGTCGGCGGTCACTACCCCTATCTTTTGTCCGCTGACGGCGGTAAACATCGCATCGGCATGGGGTCGCTCCGCCTGCGGCGCCAGATACTCATGCACGATGTTGCTGTGAACCAGTTTAACCGGCGCCATTTCGCTATAGGGAAAGGCGGCGGTTTCATGGACGTCGAGAAAGGCATACCGGATGCCGGGGATAGTGCTCAGTAAGCGGGAGGTAAAAGACATGATGCCCGGAAGAATCAATGGATGATGATTTAACCTATGCCAAAGTAGAGAGATGCGCAAGGCGAAGGACAGCGCCCCGGCTCGCGCTGCGCTTAGCCGGGCTACAAGCAACAAACTGCTGCGGGCCGGTAGCCCGGGCAAGGCGCGGGTTTACCGCGCCGTCCCCGGGAATAAACGAAAATGCTCAGGCCAGCGCGGCGCGCTTTTGTCGGCTCATCAGCCAGAACACCGCCACGCCCGCCAGCAGAATGCCGGGGGCGGACGCCGCCATCACCCCGACGGTGCCGGTGCCCAGCGCCAGCATTTTGCCAGCCAGCAGCGGACCGCTCATCGCGCCGAGACGGCCAATCGCCACCGCCGTTCCCACGCCCGTGGCGCGGATTTCGGTGCGATAGAACAGCGGAGCCAGCGCATACAGCACGCTCTGGCCGCCGGTGGCAAACAGGCCGGCGACAAAGCCGGAGAAGAGCATTGCGGTCAGCGAGGACGCGGTTCCCAGGGCCAGCAGCGACGCCAGCATGCCGATATAAATTAGCAGCGACATCCATAGCGGACTGAGCTTATCCATCAGCGCCCCCAGCAGCAACGTCCCGCAGGCGGCGCCGAACTGCAGGACAAACATCACCCCCGCCGCCTCGCTGGGGCTGAATCCCTGGCCAACTAACAGCATCGGCAGCCAGTTGATCAACATATAGACCACCAGCAGCGTAAAGAAATAGCACAACCACAGGAGCAGAGTAGCGGCGGCGTTGCCCGGCGCAAGGAGCGTGCGTAGCGGCACGCCCTGTGCGCTGCGCCGAAACGCCTGCGATTCCGGCAACCAGCGCATCAATAATGGCACCAGCAGCAGCGGAACGATACCGCCGACCCAGAACACCGTTTGCCAGGCCGCGGCAAGGCCGAAAAAGCCCAGCGCCGCTGCCAGCGCCGCGCCGATGGGCACGCCGCAGTACATCAGGCTGACCGCCCTGCCGCGAAAACGAGGACCCGCAGCCTCGGAGGTTAAAGCAATCAGATTCGGCAGCGCCGCGCCAAGCCCGACGCCGGTTAACAGGCGCGCCAGCAGCAGCGTCGGATAATTCCATGCCAGCGCAGTGGCGATTGAGAACAGGCCGAAGAGCAGCACCGAGCCGAGCAGAATTCGCTTGCGGCCGTAGCGATCCGCCAGCATGCCGCCCACCAGCGCGCCGGGCAGCAGGCCGAGGATCCCGGCGCTGAAAATCCAGCCCATCTGCATTTTATCCAGCGCGAACGCCTGCGCCATGCCGACGGCGGCGATGCCCGCCGCCTGGAGATCCAGCCCTTCCATCAGGGCCACCATAAAACAGAGCCCGACGGTTAACATCAGGCGCGAATTGCTTGCAGTCGTTGTTTGGGTCATAGGGTACCTTTGCGATATCCGGACAAGCGGAGCAGGTAAATGGCGGCTGATACGTTGCCAGCCGCGCGTTGCTTTTATTGATGACGATTGAGCAGGTCCAGCGCGACGTCGACGATCATATCCTCCTGACCGCCCACCATCCGCCGTTTGCCCAGTTCGACGAGGATATCCACCGCGCTCAGGCCGTAGCGCTCGGCGGCCACTTCGCTGTGGCGCAGAAAGCTGGAGTAAACCCCGGCATAGCCCAGCGCCAGCGTTTCGCGGTCAACCCGCACCGGGCGATCCTGCAGCGGGCGCACCAGCTCATCGGCGGCGTTCATCAGGGCATACAGATCGGTGCCATGATTCCAGCCGAGCTTATCGGCGGCGGCGATAAACACCTCCAGCGGCGCGTTGCCCGCACCGGCGCCCATCCCCGCCAGGCTGGCGTCGATGCGGTCGCAGCCCTCTTCCACCGCGGCGATGGAGTTGGCGACGCCGAGACTCAGGTTATGGTGCGCGTGCATCCCGGTGGCGGTTTCCGGCTTCAGCACCGATTTCAGGGCGCGGAAACGATCGCGAATATCGCGCATATTCATCGCCCCGCCGGAATCGACAACGTAGATACAGGTCGCGCCGTAGGATTCCATTTTCAGCGCCTGCTGCGCCAGCTGCTCCGGAGTGGTCATATGGCTCATCATCAGGAAGCCGACGGTGTCCATGCCCAGCTCGCGGGCGAAGGCGATATGCTGCGCGGAAACATCCGCCTCGGTGCAGTGGGTGGCCACGCGCACCACCCGCGCGCCTGCCTGATACGCATTTTTCAGGTCATGCAGGGTACCGATGCCGGGAAGCAGTAAAGTCGCGATCTTCGCCTGGCCAACCGACTCCGCCGCCGCTTCAATCCACTGCAGGTCGCTGTGCGCGCCGAAGCCGTAGTTAAAGCTGGAACCCTGCAGGCCGTCGCCGTGGGCTACTTCGATTGAATCCACTCCCGCGCTATCCAGCGCCCGGGCAATCTGGCGTACATTGTCGAGTGAGTATTGATGGCGAATCGCGTGCATCCCGTCGCGCAGAGTCACGTCGGAGATATAGAGTTTTTTGCCGTTCATGCTGCCTCTCCCGTCGCGTCATTCAGCGCCTGGGCCATTTTTTCCGCCGTCGCCAGCGCCGCCGACGTCATAATATCGAGGTTACCCGCGTAAGCGGGCAGATAGTGCGCCGCCCCTTCGACCTCGAGGTAAACCGCCGTTTTCAGGCCGGAGAAGCGGCCGACGCCCGGCAGATTCACCGGTTTATCTTCCGGGATGACCTCAAACTGCACCTGCTGCTTCAGGCGATATCCCGGCACATAGGCCTGCACCGCCGCCGCCATCTCGGCGATCGACTCGGCAACCGCCTGCTGCGATGCCGCTTCGCTCAGGACATAAACGGTATCGCGCATCATCAGCGGCGGCTCCGCCGGATTCAGCACGATAATCGCTTTGCCTTTCGCCGCGCCGCCCACTTTCTCAATGGCCTGCGAGGTGGTTTCGGTAAATTCATCAATGTTAGCGCGCGTCCCCGGTCCGGCAGATTTGCTGGCAATCGAGGCGACGATCTCCGCATAGTGCACTTTTGCCACTCTGGATACCGCCGCCACCATCGGGATAGTGGCCTGGCCGCCGCAGGTCACCATATTGACGTTACCCTCGGCAAGATTGGCCTCGAGATTGACCACCGGCACGCAGTACGGGCCGATGGCCGCTGGGGTCAGGTCGATCACGCGGATCCCCGGTTTGGCTTCCCGCAACGCGGCGTCGTTTTTCACGTGCGCCCCGGCGCTGGTGGCGTCAAAAACCACATCGATATCGGCGAATTCCGCCATCTGCATCAGCCCGCCAACGCCCTCGTGGGTGGTGGCGATGCCCATACGCCGGGCGCGGGCCAGGCCGTCAGACTCAGGGTCGATGCCGACCATCACCGCCATCTCCAGGTGCTGCCCGTGGCGCAGAATTTTGATCATTAAATCGGTGCCGATATTGCCGGAGCCGATAATGGCGACTTTACGTTTACTCATCACGCTGTTCCTCTTCGGCGACAAAGGTCGCCGCCACTGAACCTAAACCGTCGATATGGGCGATAAAACGATCGCCGGCGGTAATCGCCACCATCGGGCCTAACGCTCCGGTGAGCACGATATCGCCCGCCCGCAGCGGCTCGCCGAGGCTGGCCATTTTGCGCGCCAGCCACACCGCCGCGTTCAGCGGATGGCCAAGGCATTCGCTGCCGCGCCCGCTGGAGACCTCTTCCTCGTTACGGGTCATGCGCATCACGCAATGTTTCAGATCCAGCCCATCCGGGCGCCGCGCCGGACTGCCCAAAACGTAAACGCCGCAGGAGGCGTTATCGGCGACCGTATCGACAAAGCCAATCGACCAGTCGCGGATACGGCTGCCGACCACTTCCAGCGCCGGCAGCACCCAGTCGATGGCGGCGTATAGTTCATCAAAAGTGGTATCGGCATGCGGCAGATCCTGTTTCAGCACCAGGGCGATTTCGGCTTCCACCTTCGGCTGCAGCACCCGGGAGAACGGCACATTGGCGTTATCGCCGTAGCACATGTCGGCAAACAGGGTGCCGAAGTCCGGCTGGTCAACGCCCAGCTGCTGCTGCACTTTAGGATGGGTCAATCCCACCTTGCGTCCCACCACCCGGCGGCCGTTCGCCACGTGGTGCTGCACGTTCATCCGCTGGATAGCATAGGCCGCTTCGGCGTTGTCGACGCCGAGGAGAGATCGCAGCGGTTCAATCGCCTGGCCGCGACTTTCCGCCTCACGCAACCGTTGCGCCAGGTGTTCAAGAGATAAAGTTGTCATTCGGCTTCCTCAGGCACGTGCCAGAAAATCGAGCACCAGTTGGTTAAAACTCTCCGCGTGCTCCCACTGCGCCCAGTGGCCGCAGTCGCGATAGATATGCAGTTCAGAACCGTTAATGCCCGCCAGCAGGCGCAGCCCGGCGTCCATCGGCACGAAGCGATCGTTACGCCCCCAGACGATCAGTGTCTGCGCGCGGATTTCGCCGAGACGCGGGCTAAAGTCCGGGAACTGCTTCGGGTTGGCTTCGAGACTTTTGACGAAATTATCCAGATGCTCCCGGCGCGATAGCATATTGTTAAGACGCGCTTCGAACAGGGCGTCAGTCAGATCGCGGGTATCGAAAACAAAGATGTTCATCATCTTTTTCAGGTTTTCGATGGTCGGTTCGCGATACAGGCCGTTCAGCAGCTTGATGCCTTCCGTCGGCATCGGCGTAAACAGGCTCATGCCGCCGGTTCCGCCGCCCATCAGCACCAGTTTGCCGACGCGCTCCGGCCAGCTGAGGGTAAAGGCCACCGCGCTGTGTCCGCCCATCGAGTTGCCCAGCAAATGCACGTTGCTGATATCCAGCTGATCAATGACGCTTTTCAGCACCCGGGCGTTCAGGTCGGAGCGGGAGCCGAGATTGACGATAGCATCGCTTTTCCCCCAGCCGGGGCAGTCCAGCAGAATGACCCGATAGCCCGCCTCCACCAGCGGGTCGATATTGCGGCTAAAGTTGGCCCAGCCGGTAGCTCCGGGGCCGGAGCCGTGCAGCATCACCACGGTTTCGTCACCCTGGCCGCAGTCATTAAAATGGATGCGTAATGTTTCTCCGCCCTCTTCCACGTTGAGAAAGCGGCTGGTGGCGGCTTCGGTTTGCGGTTGGTAGCTCATCATATTCTCCCGTTAATTCAGTTCTGCACTGTGGCGCTCAGCGAGCCAAACCCGGCAATCCACTCGGGGATTGGTCGGTAATAGCGACCTTCGCAGCGCCAGCGGCCAAATGCGGATAGCGCGGCAAAGGCGGCCACCCAGGTTTTAATTTCGTGCGTTGATTTCCCGGCCATTGCCGACAGCTCTTCGTTACTGACGGCGTCCAGCTCCGCCAGCCGCCCCTGCTCCAGCAGGCTCATGAAGCGGGTATCCCAGACCGGATTGAGCGGATAGAGCGAGTGCTGATCCTCGATAAACTGCTTCGCCGCGCTAATCACGCGCTGCTGGCGCAGTTCCCGTTCGTCCGGCGGCAGCTGCCTGCCGCTGCCCAGCAGCCGGTCGCGCATATGGGCATCGGCCTTCGCCAGCTCCGGTACCGGCGGCTGATGCGACAGGCCGCCGGAGCCGAGGATTAATACCCGTTTATTGAGGGTGGTCAGAAAGCGGCCGATGGCTTCGCCCAGCATGCGGGTACGCTGAAAGCCCGGCAGCGGCGACGCGACGCCGTTGATAAACACCGGCAGAACCGGCAACGTATCCAGCCCGCCGAGCAGGAACTCCAGCGGTTGCGCGAAGCCGTGATCCACCTGCATGCAGTAGGAGACCGCCAGATCGATGCCCTCCTTCATCACAGCGTGGGCGCAGGCCTCCGCCAGCGCCGTCGGCACCGGCAGAACGCCGCTGGCGCTGCTGAAATCGCCGATAGAAGTTGCGCCGATGCCTAAACAGAACGGCGGCATCACATCGTAGAAAAAGCCGTTGTAGTGATCGGGGGCAAACAGCACCACCAGCTCCGGATCGAAGGCGGCAATACGCGCCCGCGCGTCGGCAATGGTGCCGTTAACTTCGTCCAGCACCGCCTGTTCCGGGTCAACGTAACCCACCAGCGGCGTATGCGAGAGGCAATGAAGATAAGCGTTCATATCAGGCCACCTGTTCAATCACGGTTGGCGCTTGCGCGGAGGCCAGCTGCATCTTGCTCGCCAGCGCGTTGAGCTTTTTGCCGAGGGTTTGCGGGATAGCCACGGTCGCGACGAAGCGATCCGGACGCACCACGGCGATGGCGGTATCGTGCTGCGCGAACCAGTTTTTCAGGCGGTTTTGCGTATCGCCCACGCGGATAACGCCGGGCACGTTGTCCTGATCGCAATGAATCTGCACTTCCGGCACGACCTGGATGAACTGCACCCCGACCGCGCGCCAGAGCGCAATCTGCTCGTCGGTGAGCCCCCACCGGGGATTGCAGCCCCAGGCGATAATGGCGAACCTGGCGCCAATCACCTCATCGAGCAGCGTCACCTGCCCCGTTTCCAGCGTGACCTTCGGCTGGATAAACATTTTGCCAACCGGAGACGTTTTGCCTTCGCCTTCCGCCAGCAGCGCGCCGTCGCGGTACTGCGGCATCGGCTTGAAACGCATTTCAAGGAAGTAGCGTTTGACCGGCGGCAGATAATTCAGCAGCCACGAAATTCCGTCGCGCACCGCGCCGTGCCAGCGTTTCGGCGGCGCCAGGACGTTGCCGGCGGTGACCGACAGGTCGATCATCGCTTTGGCGTGATCGCGCCGCTCCTGCTGGTAGCTGTCCAGCAGCGCCTCTCCGGCTTTGCCGTTCACCACCAGCGCCAGTTTCCAGGCCAGGTTAAAAGCATCGCGCATACCGCTGTTGTAACCCTGTCCCTGCCAGACCGGCATGATGTGCGCCGCGTCGCCCGCCAGCAGCACGCGATCGACGCGAAAGCGTTCGGCGATGCGTGCGTTATGGGTATAGACGCGCTGGCGAATCAGTTCGACGTTATCCGGGTCCGGCAGCACTTTGCTCAATAGCTGGCGCATCTTGTGCGGCTCGCTGAGCTGGGCTTCGGTTTCGCCGGGCATGACCATAAATTCGAAACGCCTGACGCCGTGCGGCAGCGCGGCGGAGACGTACGGGCGCACCGGGTCGCAGCACAGATAGACATGCGGCGTCGCCAGCGGATCGTTGGCAATATCGATAACAATCCATTGATTCGGCGCGGTTTTCCCTTCAAAAGGAATGTTCAGCGTGCGGCGAATAAAGCTGGCTCCGCCGTCGCAGGCCACCAGCCAGTCGGCGCGAACGGTTTCCCGCTCGCCGCCGCTGCCTTTAACATTTAACGTGACACCGTCACTATTCTGGCTAAAGGCTTCAACTTCGCGGGAAAACAGGCAGCGCACGTGGGGAAAGCGGCTGAGTCCGTCGTACAGCACGGCATCGACCTGCGGTTGAATAAACGCGTTACGGCGCGACCAGCCAAACTCGTCGGTCATCGGCTGAATATCGGCAAAGCAGCGCCCCTTGGGGGTGAGAAAGCGCATCGCGTGCCACGGCGTGGTATGCGGCAGCACGTTATCTACCAGCCCCACGGACTGCATCGCCCGCAGCGCCTCATCGTCGATACCGATGGCGCGGGGATAATCGATCAGCGACTCGAGCTTCTCGATCAGCACCACGCTGACGCCCATCTGCCCGAGGTAGTTGGCGATCGTCAGGCCAACCGGGCCGGCGCCGGCAATCGCGACCTGCGCGCTGTGCTGTACGGCGGGCTGGATATCAGGATTGGATGTTGTCATTTTCAAAACCTCACGCTTCGGACAAATTGCCGCCACTGCACTAATGTCAGCGAGGCAATTTGTTAACTAAATGTGAATTTATTTTTATTGTGAGGTCAGTATAGGGTTGGCGATTTACGCTACAATCAAAACATCACCTGATGTGCACCTGGTGCACAAGCTTGTTTAAACTGATTTTTATTGAGGATGCATGAACGAGAATTCGTCGGCGGAATACAAAACGGTACGCGGATTGAGCCGCGGATTATTGTTATTAAATTTGTTAAATAAATTCGACGGAGGCGCGACGGTCAGCACCCTGGCCGAGTTTAGCGGTCTGCATCGTACGACCGTCAGGCGGCTGCTGGAAACGCTGCAGGATGAGGGTTACGTGCGCCGCAGCCGCTCCGATGACAGCTTTCGCCTGACGATTAAAGTGCGTCAGTTAAGTGAGGGATTTCGTGACGAACATTGGATTTCTGCCCTCGCCACGCCGCTGCTTGGCGAGCTGCTGCGCGAGGTTTTATGGCCGACCGATATCACCACCCTGGACGTTGATGCGATGGTGGTGCGCGAAACCACCCACCGCTTCAGCCGCCTCTCCTTCCACCGGGCAATGGTCGGCCGCCGCCTGCCGCTGCTGCTGACCGCCTCCGGGTTAACCTGGCTGGCTTTCGCGCCGGAACACGAACGACGCCCGATCATCGATATGCTGGCTGCCCGCCCGGAAGCGGAGTATCAGCTGGCGCGCGAGCCGGAAAAACTGGCCGCCATTCTCGAACGCACCCGGCAAAACGGCTACGGTGAAAACTTTCGCGGCTGGCAGCAGGAGGAAAAAATCGCCTCCATTGCCGTTCCCGTTCGCCGCCAGCAGCGGGTTATCGGCTGCCTGAACCTGGTCTATATGGCCAAAGCCATGACCATTGACCAGGCGGCGCAAAAGTATCTCGCCTCGCTGCAGAAGGTCGCTACCCGCATAGAAGAACGGATGTCCGATGAAGAGGTGTTTTACCAATAACCTTGTCCATAGGGGGTAAATCGCCCGTCAGCCATTGCGCCCGGACTCGTTATATATTTTAATATACAACGATTTTTCCTTTGCCGCTGAGCCCATCATGTCCAGACATCCGCGCGTTTTCTTTGCTATGGCGCTGTTAAGCGCCAGCCTGTTCACCGGTCAGGCCTTTGCCGATCGCACCCTCACCGACCAGCTGGGCCGTGAAGTCACCCTCCCCGACCGCGTCACCCGCGTCGTGGTGCTCCAGCATCAAACTTTAAACCTGCTGGTGCAACTTAATGCTGCTGACGACGTCGTCGGCGTCTTGAGCAGCTGGAAAAAACAGCTTGGCCCGCAGTTTGCGCGCTTTATGCCGAACATTGAAAAACTGCCGATGCCAGGCGATCTCACCCAGGTCAATATCGAGAGCCTGCTGGCGCTACATCCGCAGGTAGTCTTCGTTGCCAACTATGCGCCGCAGGCGATGATCCAGCAGATCCAGAGCGCCGGGATCCCGGTGGTGGCGATCTCTCTGCGCCAGGATGCCGCAGGGGAGAAAAACAAAATGAACCCGACAATGGCCAATGAAGAGCAGGCCTACAATGAGGGGCTGAAAAAGGGGATCCGCCTGATTGGCGAAGTGGTCGGTCGCCAGGATCAGGCCGAACAGCTGATTGATTACACCTTCAGCGCGCGCAGTCTGGCCAATGCGCCGGTTGCCGACATCCCGGAAAATGAGCGGGTGCGGGTGTATATGGCCAATCCGGATCTCAACACCTACGGTTCGGGCAAATATACCGGCCTGATGATGAAGCACGCCGGAGCGCTGAACGTAGCCGCCGCCAGCGTGAAGGGGGCGCGCCAGGTCTCGCTGGAGCAGGTACTACAGTGGGATCCGCAGGTAATTTTCGTTCAGGACCGCTACCCGGAGGTGGTCAAACAGATACAAAACGACCCGCAGTGGCAGAGCATTGACGCGGTCAAAAACCATCGCGTGTGGCTGATGCCGGAGTACGCCAAGGCCTGGGGCTATCCGATGCCGGAGGCGCTGGCGATTGGCGAGCTGTGGATGGCGAAAAAGCTCTATCCATCACGCTATAACACCATTGATGTCGATGCGAAGGCGCAGGAGTACTATCAGCGTTTCTACCGCGTGAAGTGGTCGCCGGATGCTTAGTCATCGTCATCCGGCTCTGCTGCACTGTACCCTCGCGCTGGTAACGCTCATGATTGCACTCGCCTCTATCTGCCTCGGGCAGTATCCGTTAAGCCTGGCGGAGGTTTTTCGCCAGCTGGCGCATCTTTCCCCCCTCGACGGCGTCGCCGGTCAGGTGGTGTGGTCGGTCAGACTGCCGAGGATCGTGATGGCGCTGCTGGCCGGCGGCGCGCTGGGGCTGTGCGGGGCCACCTTACAAGGGGTGTTCCAGAACCCGCTGGTCGACCCGCATATCATCGGCGTCACCTCCGGCTCCGCTTTCGGCGGGACGCTGGCGATTCTGCTGGGACTCAATGCCGCGCTGATGATGACCTCGACCTTTCTATTCGGCCTTGCCGCGCTGATGCTGGTCTATCTAATCGCCGCGCTGCAGGGGCGCGAAAGTACCCTGGTACTGATCCTCTCAGGAATTATCCTCAGCGGCTTTTTTGCCGCCCTGGTGAGCCTGATGCAGTATCTGGCCGATACCGAAGAAACGCTGCCGAATATCGTCTTCTGGCTGCTCGGCAGCTTTGCCACCGCCAGCTGGCATAAAGTCCTGCTGATGGCGCTACCGGTAGCCTGCGCCGCGATGGTGCTGTTCAGGCTCCGCTGGCGGATTAACCTGCTGGCGCTGGAGGAAAAAGATGCCCGCGGGCTGGGCGTTTCGGTGACCGCGCTGCGTCGCGGGGTGCTGGTATGCTGCGCGGTGCTGGTCGCCGCTCAGGTGGCGGTCAGCGGCAGCATCGCATGGGTCGGGCTGGTGATCCCGCATCTGGCGCGGCTGCTGACCGGCGCCGATCACCGGCGTCTTCTCCCTATCGCCTTTTGGCTCGGCGGCGGTTTTATGATCGTCGTCGATGACCTTGCCCGCACGCTAACCCAGGCCGAAATTCCCATTGGTATTATCACCGCGCTGCTTGGCGCGCCGCTGTTCACCTGGCTGCTGGTGCAGTCGCGACGCACGGGCGCGCGCTGATGACCCTTTCCCTGAATTTAAGCAACCTGCTCTACGGTTATAGCCGACCGCTATTCGCCCCGCTGAACCTGCAGTGCCGCTCCGGTGATATCTGGGCGGTACTTGGCGCCAACGGCCGCGGCAAAAGCTCCCTGCTTGATACCCTGACCGGCGTCCTGGCGCCGCTCGGCGGCCAGTTTACCGGCACCGGCGGTATCGCCATCGTGCCGCAGCATTTTCGTCCAGCCTTTAGCTGGCTGGTACGTGACGTGGTGCTGATGGGGCGGGCGCGCCACGTTAACCTGTTCGCTCAGCCATCGGCGGACGACGAGCGCCAGGTCCAGGAGGCGCTGGCGCAGCTGGGGATCGCGACGCTCGCCGACAAGGTGTTCCGTGCGCTGTCCGGCGGCCAGCAGCAACTGGTACTCATCGCCAGGGCGCTGGTGGGCGCTAGCCAGAATATCCTGCTGGATGAACCCTGCTCGGCGCTGGATCTGGCCAATCAGCAGCTGGTGCTGCAGCTGATTAGCGACCTGGCATATCGCCAGAAGCGGACGGTGCTGTTTACCACGCACGATCCCACCCACGCCCTGCAGGTAGCGAACCAGACTTTGCTACTGCTCCCCGACGGTGAATGGCTGGCGGGAGAATCCACCGCCGTACTGACGGAAGAGAATCTTCAGCGCGCGTATGGTTTGGCGGTACGCAAAATCTGTCACCCGGGCTCGGCGCTGCCGCTGCTGGCCCCGCAGTTTACGATTCGCCGTTGATGGCTAAAAAGCCGGCGTTTTTCAGAAAATGCTGGCCCTCCGCGCCGAGGATAAAGCGGCACAGACGCTGCGCCCCGGCGCTTTGTTCAATCTGCGTCAGTTGATAATCGCAGCGAACATTCCACGCCGGCGGAATAACCAGCGTACGCAGATCGCCGCACGCCGCCATCTGCGCGGCGTAATGCGCATAGCCGATAAACAGATCGGTTAAATTTTGCCGAATGAGCCACGCCCCGGCGGTTTCTCCCGCAGGCACCGGCAGGGAGTCTCGGCCGCCTACCAGCGGACGCGCGCGCGCCATGATGGCGGCACCGACGCCGGGACAGCGCTCTTCAATGTGGGAGAAAAGCTGCCAGGTGTAGTCGCCTGAAGGGTCGCAGCCCGGCGTTGAGGTTGCCAGACGCAAGCCCGGGTCGCTGAGCAGCGTCAGCCACTCCCGCGCCTCGGTTTTCGCGTCGCGCCGGACGGTCAGCATCAGCTGATTTCGGGCGAACCAATAGCACTCTCCGGCCAGCCCCGCCTGACGCAGCGCCTGCGGATGATGGCTATTGGCCGAGGCGAACACGGAGCACGGCTCTCCGGCCTCAATGCGCTCGCGCAGCAGACCAGCCGGACCGAAATGGACGTCGACCGGAATGCCGGTCTGTTGCTGAAAGCGCGCCAGCAGCGGAATGAAAGCGCTTTTCAGGCTTCCCGCTGCCAGCAGCTTTAGGGAGGGAGTCATAAGAACCATCGCTATATAGTCATAAATACAGCGCTATAATAACGCAGGTTCAGATCATTTCAGTAGCCAATTTCCGCCAGTTCGCGCAGCTGTTCCGGCGTTGCCACCGGCAGGTTAAAGAAGCGCAGATAGGCCGGGATCATTTCAAACAGCATGTCGGTGCCGCGCTGAATGGGGCAGCCCGCCGCCCGCGCGGCCTGCAGTAGCGGAGTAAATTCCTGGGCCATAACCACTTCGCCAACAAAAGTGCCCGGCGCCAGGCGCTGCGGGTCCAGCGGCAGCGGATCGCCCTCTTTCATACCCAGCGGCGTAGCGTTGACCACCAGATCGTGCCCCTGCGGGTCGCGCTGCATCAGAGTGATATCCAGCCGAGGATAGTGCTCGAGCAGACGTCCGGCCAGCGCTTCCGCCGTCTGCGGGCGGACGTCGTACAGCGTCAGGGCGCTGACGCCCGCTGCCGCCAACGATGCGGCAATGGCCGAGCCGACGCCGCCGCTGCCCACCACCAGCGCCCGCGCCCCTTGCGTCGCGAACCCTTTGCGCCGGATACCGAGAACAAAGCCTTCTCCGTCAAACATATCACCGCTGAGCGAGCCGTCGGCTTCGGGGCGAATCGCGTTACAGGCGCCCGCAATTGCCGCAGTCGGGCTAAGATGCTGCACCAGCCCGCAGGTGGCGATTTTGTGCGGCATGGTGACCAGCGCGCCAATAATATTGGTCATTTTAAATAGCATCGGGACAAAGGCGGCGTAGTCCTCAGTCTTCACACCCATCGGCACTACTTTGGCGTCAACCTGTCGATCGGCAAACCACGGGTTATAAATCATCGGCGCTTTAAACTTCGCGGTCGGATAGCCAAGATGCGCTATCAGCCGCGTATTTCCACTAATCACCATTCCTTGCTCCTTTAACAACGACTGCATCACGTTACTGCGAAAGTTCGATACGCTTGACGTCACCCAAAATAAACACATATGCCGCTACGCCCAGCAGCGCAGCACCACCGATATAAACAAGCGCGTAGAAGAAGTTGCCGGAGGCCGCGACGATGAAACCGATGATCAGCGGCGTCAGGATCCCGGCAAGATTAGCGCAGAAGTTAAACAAGCCGCCGGTCAGACCGCCAAGGCCTTTCGGCGCGATATCGGAAATTAACGTCCAGCCCAGGCCCACCATCCCCTGGCCAAAAAAGGCGAACGACATCACCAGAATCACCGCCAGATCGCTGGTCAGCCAGTTGGCGGAGATAATCGTGCTCGCCATCAGCAGACCGGCAATGATCGGCAGTTTACGCCCGAGATTCGCCGAACCGGTGGCCTTCAGCAGCTTATCCGAGACCCAGCCGCCGAACATCACGCCGCCCGCCGCCGCCAGGAACGGCATGATGGCAAAGAAGCCGACCTTAATCCACGGCATATGGCGTTCGGTGGCCAGATAAGTTGGAAACCAGGTCAGGAAGAAGACCAGCACCGTATTACCGGCAAACTGCCCGATGCTGGCGCCGAGAATCTGTCTTTTCGCCAGCAGCTGGCGAATCAACGGCCAGCTAAAGGCGGTATGCTGCTCTGCGCCGGTGGACATTCCGCCGCCGTTGACGATGTGCTCGCGCTCCTGCTGATTGAGGTGTTTATCTTCATGCGGCTCGCGATAGCAGCGCCACCACACCAGCGCGAACATCACGCCGACCGCGCCGACGCTAATAAACAGCGCGCGCCAGCCGAAGCTGCCCATTATCCAGAACAGCAGCGGCGAAAAGCAGGCCAGCCCGAGATATTCGCCGACGGTATAGACCGCCGTCGCCTTCGCCCGCTCCTGCTGCGGGAACCAGGCGCTCACCACCCGACTGTTCACCGGGAAACAGGGCGCTTCGCTGACGCCGAGGCCAAAGCGGCACAACAGCAGACTTTTCAGGCCAACCGCCAGGCCGTGGAACATGGTGAATAGCGACCACAGGGTCAGCGCCAGAAAATAGGTCACTTTGTTGCCGAAGCGGTCAAGGAAGATGCCGCCGGGGATCTGCGCCAGCGCGTAGGTCCAGGCAAAGGCGGAGAACACGATGCCCATCATTGCGGCATCAATACCCAGCTCAGCGGTCAGCTGCGGCGCGGCGATACCCAGCACCGTACGGTCGAGATAGTTGATCATGGTGCCGACGGCCAGCAGCGCAAGAATACCGATACGCCGCCGGGAGGGCCTCACGCCGGACGCGGCCGCCGCCGTCGGGTGATTGTGGCTATAAGAGTTCATAGTCGTTTCCTGTCATAGGGTACAGCCGGATATTGTTATTGTGTTTGCAACGTTGAGTGGTGAACCATCTGCTACATTACTCGGTGTACTGCATTGCTGACAAGCGTACAGCTGCATTTACAGCACCATAAAGTGCGTAACCGTTGCGGCGCTCGGTCAGTTCAAAGAAAAAGCGTCCCACCGCAATCGGTCGGGTGTAGAGGTGGAAAAATTCGCCGCCGCTGCCATCGCGATCGTAAAGAATTTGATGATTCTTCAACAAGTTAACAGGAACATCTTTCCCATAACGGGCCAGCAAATCTTCATAGTAGTTCGCCGGAATCGGCAGCGCATTGACGGCAACCTCGGGCACGCTTGCAAGCGTGGAGGATAAATCGCGGCAGGCAAAAGCCGCGTGCTGTAAACCTGCCCCCTGATAACAGGCCACTGAACGGGCAATTTGCGTGGCGCGGCTTTGCGAAATATTCAGCGCAAAGCGGATGTCGCCCTGCGGACTGCGTACCGCCAGGCTGCGCACCAGCCCGTACGGATCGGGTAGCGTTTGTTCATGCTCAAGGATAAAGCCGAATACGGTGCGGAAAAAAATGATCCAGTTATCGCGGCTATCCGACTCCATGCCAAGTGCCAGGTGATCGATACCACAATAATCGTCGCGCGGCGTGACGTCCGTGCGCAGATGGAAATCGCGCGTGTAGATATCGTCGCCCACTTCAATCAGATAAATCAGGCTGCCGTCCGGGGCGCAAACCGCCGGGATTGGGCTTTCGTTGGGACCGGCATCGCCCTGCCAGGTGGCATAGCCCAAGGCGCGGGCGCGCTCGACGATTGCCGCACTCTGGCTGACGCGTAGCGCCATAGCGCAGAGAGAGACTCCGTGACGCTGATGAAAATGGTCGGCCCAGCTATGCGGTTGGGCGTTAACCACCACCCGCGCCCCACCGTTGCGCCAGAGGGAGACGCGTTTTGAGCGATGCGTCCCCTCTTCGGCAAAGCCGAGCTGCGCCAGCCTGTCTCCGAGTACTCCCGCCTGCGATGGCGTGGCGGCAAACTCGATAAACTCGAGCCCGGCATAGACCGGTAGTTCAGCCGGTGCAAACAGCGGCGCGCGGCTTTCCGGCAGCCGGTGGCGGACCTGCTCTTCCAGCCACAGCAGCGAGCGATAGCCATCTTTCGCCGTCGCACCGTTGGGAGAAGCCCGGAAGCTGTCGTTAAAAATCTCCAGCGACCAGGGGCCACGATAGCCGCAGCGGATAATCTCGCAGGCAAAATCCACCAGCGGCAGCTGTCCCTGACCGGGGAAGCAGCGGAAGTGGCGGCTCCATTCGAGGATATCCATTTTCATCAGTGGCGCGTCAGCCATCTGTACAAAGGTGATTTTCTCCAGCGGCACGTCCGCCAGCTGCGCCAGCGTGTCACCGCGCGCCAGCACGTGGAAACTGTCGAGCACAATACCCAGCGCCGGGCTATCGACGCGTTTGACCCGCGCCCATGCCTGATGCCAGCGGTTAACGTGGGTGCCCCAGGCCAGCGCCTCGTAGCCGATGGTGATACCTTCCTGCTCCGCCAGCTCAGCCAGAGCGCGTAAATCGGCCACCTGCAGTTCGACGTCGGCGGAACAGTCCGGCTGAACGTTACTGCACAGCAGCATGGTATCGCAGCCCAGCTCATGCATGAGCGCAAATTTGCGTCTGGCGCGTTCCATATTAGCGGTGAACTGGGCGCGGCTGGCGCCTTCAAAATCACGAAACGGTTGAAAAAGCGTGATTTTTAGCCCTAAATCAGCCGCCAGGTGGCGGATATCGGCCGGCGTACCGGTATAATAGAGCAGATCGTTTTCAAAAATTTCGACGCCCTGATAGCCCGCCGCTGCGATGGCATGGAGCTTTTCGGGTAAGGTACCGGAAATCGAGACGGTGGCGATCGAGCGCAACATAGTGTCCTCGGGTCATGAGCTGACTTAATGACCTGAATATGAATCATTTGGTTCAATTGCGCCATGGCTGGTTGCAAAATTGTGATCAATATGTGTATTTTTTGCATCTCAAGAAAAGGAGCCGTTATGTCTGCCGTTGCTCATGATGAAGCACAATCGCTTAAGGAGCGGATCTTCGCCGCCGCTATTACCGTTTTCGCCGAGCACGGTTTGTCGGGCGCGCGAATGGAGCAAATCGCCACCGAAGCGCAGACCACTAAACGCATGGTGGTCTACTACTTCAAGACCAAAGAGCAGCTTTATCAGGCCGTGCTCCAGCACGTCTACGCGAGGATCCGCGAAACCGAGCAGCAGCTTGGGCTGGAAAACGTGCCGCCGGTTGAGGCGCTGGTGCAGCTGGTAAAGTGGAGCGTGCGCTATCACGCCACGCACGCCGACTATATGCGGGTTATCTGTATGGAAAACATGCAGCGCGGCAAGTGGCTGAAAAGCTCCGGACAGCTGAAACCGCTAAACCGTACCGCTCTGTCGATTCTGGAAGATATTCTGCAGCGCGGCCAGCAGCAAGGCGTGTTTCAGGCGGGTCTGGAGGCGCGCGATGTGCATCGATTGATCAGCAGCTTTAGCTTCTATCAGGTGTCGAACTTTTATACCTTTAGCAGCCTCTATCTGGACGACCCGATGCCGGCCATTGATGATGAAGCGATGGTCGCCCACCACTGCGATATTGCCGTCAAAGCGGTGATACGCTTTGTGATTTCATAAAGCTCAGGGAAACGCGCAGGTCCGGCTAGCTGCCGGAAAGCGCATGGACCACCTTCTCCATCGCTTCCTGCGTCAGCGCTGAGCGCTTGACCTTCGGGTTTGCCAGGGCGGTACGCAGCACGCCGGCGATAACGATATGCTTTGGCTCCTGACCCAGGTCGCGCATCTCAAGCACGACTTTACCGACTACGCGGCACATTTCCTGATACAGCGCCTCATCTTTGGCTGTGTTTCCCATGCTATTTGGCTCTCAAATTTTCATTATCAATCAAATCATTATTGATATATTTCCCGCTTAAATCAAACCAGCGCGGTGATTTCGACTCAGCGACGTATTTTTGCTGGCAAAGTTGTGAATAAATCCGCATTTCCGCCCGCTTTTTCTTGTCAGCTGATGAAAAAATGTGTTGCGCATAAGCGTAGGTTTAGTTTGCATTTTGTTAAGTATATAACTATAGAAATGAAACATGGTTTTCATTTTCTTTTTTGGATTGGGCAACGTATAATGCCCGGCAAATTCTTATTGAATGGTTTCAGCGCATTGGATTGCATGACTAAACGCATAACACGTTGCCTCTTTTCATGGGCTGAACCGCCAGCACACATTCTTCTGCACGCTCTTTTGTTGTCACCTATCCTTAGAGCGTGGCATAGCAACTTTCGTAATACAGGTTTAACTCTGCGGCAGTACGCCCACGGAGTCAGATTCCCCATCCCTATCCTTCACAACTTAAAGATTAAACTGTCATGAAAAAGACCAAAATTGTTTGCACCATCGGTCCGAAAACCGAATCCGAAGAGATGTTGACCAAAATGCTGGACGCCGGTATGAACGTTATGCGTCTGAACTTCTCTCACGGTGACTATGCGGAACACGGCCAGCGCATCCAGAACCTGCGCAATGTGATGAGCAAAACGGGCAAGAAAGCGGCAATCCTTCTGGATACCAAAGGTCCGGAAATCCGTACCATTAAGCTGGAAGGCGGTAACGACGTCTCCCTGAAAGCGGGCCAGACTTTCACCTTCACCACCGACAAATCGGTAGTAGGTAATAACGAAATCGTTGCGGTGACCTATGAAGGCTTCACCAGCGACCTGAGCGTCGGCAACACCGTACTGGTCGACGATGGTCTGATCGGTATGGAAGTCACCGCGATCGAAGGTAACAAAGTTGTTTGTAAAGTGCTGAACAACGGCGACCTCGGCGAGAACAAAGGCGTTAACCTGCCGGGCGTATCTATCGCTCTGCCGGCGCTGGCTGAGAAAGACAAACAGGACCTGATCTTCGGTTGCGAGCAGGGCGTGGACTTTGTTGCGGCCTCCTTTATCCGTAAGCGTTCTGACGTCGTGGAAATCCGCGAGCACCTGAAAGCTCACGGCGGCGAGAAGATCCAGATCATCTCTAAAATTGAAAACCAGGAAGGCCTGAACAACTTCGATGAAATCCTCGAAGCTTCTGACGGCATCATGGTTGCGCGTGGCGACCTGGGCGTTGAAATCCCGGTTGAAGAAGTTATCTTCGCGCAGAAAATGATGATCGAAAAATGTATCCGCGCGCGTAAAGTCGTTATTACCGCGACCCAAATGCTGGATTCCATGATCAAAAACCCGCGTCCGACCCGTGCGGAAGCGGGCGACGTGGCTAACGCCATCCTCGACGGCACCGATGCTGTCATGCTCTCAGGCGAATCCGCAAAAGGTAAATATCCGCTGGAAGCGGTCACCATCATGGCGACCATCTGCGAACGTACCGACCGCGTGATGACCAGCCGTCTTGAGTACAACAACGATAACCGTAAGCTGCGCATCACCGAAGCGGTCTGCCGCGGTGCGGTTGAAACGGCTGAAAAACTGGAAGCGCCGCTGATCGTCGTCGCGACCCAGGGCGGTAAATCCGCGCGCGCCGTACGTAAATACTTCCCGGATGCAACCATCCTGGCGCTGACCACCAACGAAACCACCGCGCGTCAGCTGGTGCTGAGCAAAGGCGTGGTAGCGCAGCTGGTTGAAGAGATCGCCTCTACCGACGCTTTCTATCACCTCGGTAAAGAGCTGGCGCTGCAGAGCGGCCTGGCGCGCAAAGGCGACGTGGTTGTTATGGTTTCCGGCGCATTAGTCCCGAGCGGAACCACCAATACCGCTTCCGTGCACGTGCTGTAATAATTTACAGGTTAATTAGTATTTCCTTTAAAGGCGCCTCATTGAGGCGCTTTTTTTTATTCCAGCACTAGCTGCTATTAATAAAAATGCAAATCGGAATTTACTATTTAACGCGAGATTATCTAAGATGAATCCGATGGAAGCGCGCTGTTTTCTCTCGCCTTTTTAAGGTTACCTGATGATTTCGATGCTTCTTTGAGCGAACGATCAAAAATAAGCGTATTAAAGTAAAAAAATATTCTCATCACAAAAAAGTTTGTGTAATACTTGTAACGCTACATGGAGATTAACTCAATCTAGAGGGTATTAATAATGAATCGTACTAAACTGGTACTGGGCGCGGTAATCCTGGGTTCTACTCTGCTGGCTGGTTGCTCCAGCAATGCTAAAATCGATCAGCTGTCTTCTGACGTTCAGACTCTGAACGCTAAAGTTGACCAGCTGAGCAACGACGTGAACGCAATGCGTTCCGACGTTCAGGCTGCTAAAGATGACGCAGCTCGCGCTAACCAGCGTCTGGACAACGCAGCTACTAAATACCGTAAGTAATAGTATCTGTGTAATAAAAATGGCGCACATTGTGCGCCATTTTTTTTGCCTCTCGTTCCCCCGCCTACTGCACCCTTTTTGCTTCGTCTACCGGCGCACTCTGTACGGACAGGCCCGACGTCGGGCTGCTGCCCGCGGATACCACCACCGGATATCCTGCTCGCCGGGTCAGCGCGCGTTTAAGCATGGCCTCATCCACCGCTTTATCGCCGGAGAATTGATGGAACTCCGCAGGAAGCGTATAGGCCATCGTCTGCGGGTTGCTGGTCTCATCCGGCGTCAACGGTCGATGAACTTCAACATAGCGCTTACCGTCCGGCTCCACGGCGAACTTGACCGGCTGATTGATAATCCGCACCGGCGTCCCGCTTTTCACCTGATTGAATAACGCCTGAATATCCGCCGCATTCATGCGCATACAGCCGGAGCTGACGCGTAGTCCGACGCTATCTGGCGCACTGGTGCCATGAATAAGATATTCCCCGTTGCCGTATGCAAGGCGCAGCGCATAACGCCCCAGCGGGTTATTCGGTCCTGCGGGCACGACCGGCGGCAGCTTAATTCCTTTTTCCAGCGAGCGAGCGCGAATGCCTGCCGTCGGCGTCCAGGTCGGGTTCGGAATTTTCTGCCCTATTCGCGTGGTCATCTCCGGGGTCTCCAGCCCCTGCTGACCAATCCCGAGGGGATAAACCTGCACCTGGTTCATTCCCGGCGGGAAGTAGTACAGGCGCAGCTCGGCCAGGTTGACGACGATCCCTTCCCGCGGCACGTCCGGCAGCAGCATCCGGGAGGGAATCAGCACCTGGGTACCCGGTTTAGGCTGCACAGGGGCAATCGTATCGTTCGCTTCGAGGATCAGCATCGCTGCGGTATCGAAACGACGGGCAATCGCCTGCAGGTTGCGGTCATCCTCCTGTACCGTCCAGGACTGGTTCTCACCAATCAAACGACTGTTGGCAGGGGGAAGAGGGTAATCGACGGCCCAGGCTGCATGTGACGCGCTGAGGGCGCTCAGAACGGCTATGGTGATGAGAGAAGCGCGTTTCATACTGAGATTCCTTCTTTCGCTGATAAAACGCCAGGCCTGTTATGCACAACGGGAGGTTCCCCTCCCGTCGCGCATAACAGAATGAAATCTACTGTTTAATTCTAGCTAAGATTTGCCGCCTTCGCGCGGATTGCGCGGATCATCGCTTCCAGTCCTTGCGACCGTGAAGGCGTCAGGTGCTGCGTGAGGGCCATTTTTTCAAACCACGGGCGCACATCAAAAGCGAGGATATCCTTCGCCGTCATCCGATCGTAAAGAATAAACACCACCGCGATAAGCCCTTTCACAATAGCGGCATCGCTATCGCCGCGAAGCGCAATTGCGCCGCTCTGCTCCTGCGTCATCACGATCCATACCTGGCTCTGGCAGCCCTGAATGATGTTCTGCGCGCTATGCTCTTCCGGGCTCAGCGGCGCAAGGCGCTGCCCCAGTTCGATGATATAGAGATATTTCTCTTCCCAGTTCGCGCAACGGCTAAAGTTGCGCAGCAGTTTGTCTTTATCAGGTAACGCCGCCATAGTTGCTTCCTTTAGCTTAACAATTTGTGGATCCGCTGCAGGCCCGCTACCAGCCGGTCCACCTCTTCCGTGGTATTGTACATCGCCAGCGACGCCCGGCACATGGCAGGGACGCCGTAGAACTCCATGAGCGGCATGGCGCAATGGTGCCCGGTACGTACCGCAATGCCGTAGTTATCCAGGAAGCTGCCGACATCGTAGGCATGATGCTTGCCGAGATTAAAGGCAATCACCCCGAGCCGATTTTGCGGACCATAAAGGGTTAAATCCGCCACGCTCTCCAGCGCCTGCAGCGCGTAGCGCATCAGGGTTTGTTCATATTCCGCGATCTGCGTCAGACCCAGCGCGCTGACGTAGTCCAGCGCCGCCCCCAGCCCGATGATACCGCCGGTGTTCGGCGTTCCCGCCTCGAAGCGCCACGGCGCTTTTGTCCAGGTCGTGCCTTGCGTCAGGCTGACCGTGGCGATCATCGACCCGCCCCCTTCCCAAGGCACCATATCCTGCAGGATATCCTGCTTAACGTAGAGCATGCCGATACCGGTGGGGCCGTAAAGCTTGTGCGCGGAAAACGCGTAGAAATCACAGTCCAGAGCCTGCACGTCCACCGGATGGTGCATCACCGCCTGCGCGCCGTCCACCAGCACTTTGGCGCCGTGCTGATGGGCTAAAGCCACCAGGGCGGCGACCGGGTTTTCGGTTCCCAGCACGTTAGACACCTGGGTAATAGCCAGCAGCCGGGTGCGCTCATCAAACAGGCCGGGGATGGCATCGAGCTGCAGCGTACCGTCCTGATTCAGCGGGATGACCCGCAGTTCGGCGCCCACCCTGGCGCACAGCATCTGCCACGGCACGATATTGGCGTGATGCTCCATCGCGCTGACGATGATATTGTCCCCTGCGCCGACGTTAGCATTGCCCCAGCTGTTCGCTACCAGATTAATGCCTTCCGTGGTACCGCGAACAAACACCAGCTCTTCTGCCGATCGGGCATTCAGGAACGTCGCCCCCTGCTGACGCACCTGCTCCATCCGCGCCGTGGCTTCCGCGCTAAGGGTATGAATGCCGCGGTGTACCGCCGCATAGCCGTGGCGGTAAAACTCCGCCTCGGCGTTGATCACCGCTTCCGGCTTCTGCGCGCTGGCGGCGCTATCAAGGTAGGCCAGCGGCTGACCGTTCACCTCGCGATTAAGCACGGGAAAATCCGCGCGCACGCGTTCCACAGAAAATGTCATGCTTTACCTCCCGGCAAACGCTGGCCAATACGCGCCAGTATCTGCTGCCTGAGCGCCTCATCATCGATCGCTTCCGTGAGCTCCGCGGCAAAGGCGTAAAGAATCATCTGCTGCGCCGCCTGCTGCGTAATGCCGCGCGAACGCAGATAAAACAGCTGTTCATCATCAATGCGCCCGATGGTCGCGCCGTGGCTGCACTTCACGTCATCAGCGTAGATTTCCAGCTGCGGCTTGGTATCCACTTCGGACAGGCGGCCAAGCAGCAAATTATTGTTGGTCATCTGGCCATCGGTTTTAATCGCATGCTGGGCGACGTTGATCAGTCCATTAAACACCGCGCGCCCTTTATCGTTGACGATGGTTTTGTGCAGCTGACGGCTGTTACAGTATCCGACCTTATGATCGAGCCAGGTGCGGCTGTCGCACACTTCGTTGTTAACCGGCATCGCCAGCGAGTTAATCCGCAGGTTGCTGTTTTCACCGTTCAACTGCGTGCTGGTGTGGTGGCGCAGTACCGAGGCGCCGAGCAGAAAACTGCTGCTGAAGGCGGAGGCGTCGCGTCCGAGGGCCAGATCGTTATGGGCAAAGTGGTAGCTTTGCGCATTTTCAAACGCCAGCTTGATATGCTGCAGGTGGGCGTTATCCTCCACGGACATCGTCAGCCTTGCGCCGGTAAAATGGGCGGCGTCGTTGAGGCTCAGATAGTGTTCGATAATAGTCGCCTGCGCGCCGCTCTCCAGCTCCAGATGGTGGCGATAGTGGGCGGTGTTCATTTCATCGCCCGGCAGCCCGCGCGTCATGTGCACGATCAGCAGCGGCTTTTCCGGACGCTGGTGGCGCCCGACCCGGATATGGGTGACGCTGGTCGCCAGGCTTTCGGTCAAATGCAGAAAAACTTCGGGCTGAACGGCTTCAGGCAGCGGCTGACGGTCGTTATCTACCCGCACCTCAAAGCCGCTGGCGGTCAGGTCGTCGCTCAGGCGTTCGTTAAACTGGCCGTCGACAAAAACCAGACGCCATGCGTCCACCGCCAGCCCCAGCGCGTCGCGTTGGGCCGCCGTCAGCTTCTGCGGTTCCGCAGCGACAAAAATATGGTTCAGTAACGCATCCAGCGGGGTATATTTCCAGTTTTCATGTTTACGCGTCGGCAGCCCCAGCCGCAGAAGCTGTTGCAAATGCTGATGCGCCTGCGGGCTGCGCTGCTCGCTTTGCGCTTCAAACAGATGGTGCCACTGCTGCAGCGCGTTACTGCTGTTCGGTAAGCCAGCCATAGCCCTGCTCCTCCAGTTGTTTGACCAGAGTAAAATCGCCGGATTTAACAATCCGCCCCTGGTACAGCACGTGGACGTAATCCGGCTTGATATAGTCGAGAATGCGCTGATAGTGGGTGACGATAATAAACGAGCGCTTGCCGTCGCGCAGCGAGTTGACGCCGTCGGAAACAATCTTCAGGGCGTCGATATCCAGCCCGGAGTCCGACTCGTCCAGGATGCACAGCTCCGGTTCCAGCACCGCCATCTGCAGGATATCGTTGCGCTTTTTCTCGCCGCCGGAGAAGCCGACGTTAACCGAGCGGGTCAGCAGATCCTCCGGCATCTTCAGCAGCTTAATTTTGTCCTCCATCAGGTCCTGGAAGTCAAAACGGTCAAGCTGCTCCTGGCCGCGGTAGCTGCGCACGGCGTTCAGCGCGGTTTGCAGGAAAAACTGATTGCTGACGCCGGGAATTTCAACCGGATACTGAAAGGCCATGAAGATGCCCTCGCCGGCGCGATCTTCAGGGGAGAGTTCCAGCAGATCTTTGCCTTTAAACTCCACGCTGCCGCCGGTCACCTCATAGTCTTCACGTCCGGCAAGCGTGGCGGAGAGCGTACTTTTACCGGAACCGTTCGGGCCCATAATGGCATGCACTTCGCCGGGGCGAACGTCCAGATTCAGTCCGCGCAGGATCTCTTTGTCTTCAACGGCGACCTGCAAATTTTTTATACTTAACATCTTATTTCCTTTGTTATCAGCCGACGCTGTGTTCAAGGCTAATCGCCAGTAATTTTTGCGCTTCTACGGCAAACTCCAGCGGCAGCTCTGAGAAGACATCCTTACAGAAACCGTTAACGATCATCGAGATGGCATCATCTTCGCTGATTCCGCGCTGCAGACAGTAGAACAGCTGATCTTCGCCGATACGGGAGGTGGTCGCTTCGTGCTCAAGCTGCGCGCTGTTATTACGGCATTCTACATACGGGAAGGTATGCGCCCCGCTGTCCGGGCCAATCAGCATGGAGTCGCACTGGGTGAAGTTGCGCGCGTTGGTCGCGGTGGGCATGATTTTGACCAGGCCGCGATAGCTGTTCTGGCTGTGGCCGGCTGAAATCCCCTTCGAGATAATCGTCGAACGGGTGTTTTTGCCGATATGGATCATCTTGGTGCCGGTGTCCGCCTGCTGGTGGCCGCTGGTCAGCGCTACCGAGAAGAACTCGCCAATGGAGTTATCGCCGCGCAGAATACAGCTCGGATACTTCCAGGTGATCGCCGAGCCGGTTTCCGACTGGGTCCACGACATTTTGCTGTTCTCGCCTTCGCACAGGGCGCGCTTGGTCACGAAATTAAGGATCCCGCCGGTATTATTGTCGCCGGGGAACCAGTTTTGCACCGTGGAGTACTTCACCTCGGCATCTTTATGAATGATCACCTCCACCACCGCCGCGTGCAGCTGGTAGCTATCGCGTACCGGCGCCGAACAGCCTTCGATATAGCTCACGTAGCTGCCTTCGTCGGCGACCAGTATGGTGCGTTCGAACTGGCCGGTTTTCTCGGCGTTGATGCGGAAATAGGTCGACAGCTCCATCGGGCAGCGCACGCCTTTGGGCACATAGATAAAGGTGCCGTCGGAGGCTACCGCCGCGTTAAGGGCGGCAAAGAAGTTGTCGTTGCCCGGTACTACGGTACCGAGGTATTTCCTGACCAGTTCAGGGTGATCGTGAATCGCTTCGCCGAAGGAGCAGAAAATAATCCCCTGCTCCGCCAGCTTTTCGCGGTAGGTGGTCGCCACGGAAACCGAGTCAAAAATGGCGTCGACGGCCACCTCCCGCCCTTCGCGAACCGGTACGCCGAGAAGGTTAAACGCCTCTTCGACTTCGCTGGTCAGAAATGCGCTGGACCCCGTTTGCTGTAGAGCTCCCGGCTCAGAAGCGCAGGCGTCATCGCAGTTGCCGCAGGAGGGCGCTGAGTAATAGCTGTAATCCTGATAATTCAGCTTGTCGTAGTGCGCTTTCAGCCAGTGCGGCTCTTCCATTGCCTGCCAGGCCTTGAAGGCGTTCAGACGAAACTCCAGCATCCATTCTGGTTCATTGCGGCGTGCAGAAATCGCCCGAACCACCTCTTCATTTATGCCTTTCGCCAGCTCATCGGTCTGTAGCTGGGTAAAAAAGCCCTCTTTATAGTTGAGTGGCCCGCCGCTCCAGGTTTTGACATCGTCAGTTGCTTCAGTATTACGAGACATAGTTACTCCGCCTGAACGCCAAAACTTTCGCCGCAGCCGCATTCGTGCTGCGCTTTGGGGTTATGAAATTTAAAAATCTGGTTTAAACCTTCGCGGACGTAGTCGAGCTCGGTGCCATCGATAAACGGCATGGCCTGCAGTGGCGCCCACAGTTTCGCGCCATCGCGCTCAAAAAGCAGATCGTCCTGCGCCGGTTCAGCGATGAGTTCGAGAACGTAGCCAAAGCCGGCGCAGCCGCTGGTTTTAACGCCCAGGCGTAGTCCCTGCTTGTCGGGTTGTTTGCTGACCAGTTCGCGAATATGGGCGGCGGCGGCTGGGGTCATCGCCAGGCCGCGCCAGCTGAAATCTTCGGGATTAAAAGTTCCTGCATGTGAATCCATCGCTCTACCTCATAGGTTGACGCCATCAGGGCATACCCACTATGTTAGTGATAATGATTATCACTTCAACCCATCCGGAGAAGGGGTATTGTCCCCGCTGGCTCATTTCTTGCGCTTTTTATAAGCATAGACCCTGTGCTCGGCGTTTTCAGCCTGCGAATTTCTGTTTTAATATATTGAAAAATAATAAGATATTGACGTTTGGCGCGCTTAATTGCAGGCAATGGCAAAGATGTATCGAAAATACCGATTTATAAAATAGGCGCGGGAAAAAGCACTTTTCATCTACTTGCTGGACATTCAATGAGTTACACGCTTCAGGCCGCAACAAGCCAGCGTGCCGGCAGCAAAATCATCTGACAGCACATTGAGATAAGGCCATAGCGACGGATCGCCTGCAACCGATAATGAAAATACCCCACTACCACTGATGATATATTTTCTGGCATATTTATCTTCAATGGATATTTCGCTGATCCTGCAACGAATATAACCAGCGTGATCTTCGGCGTTTAACTCATTGATTTAAGGATTATCATGAATAATGTCATTCTCAGCATCATCGCGAAAATTTCAGCGATGGATGCAGAAAACAAGCAGCTTGCTGCGCAGGTTGAGGCCCAGTCGCTGCTGATAAGCGCATTAATGCTTGCCATTGGCGAGGAAGGAGGGGTCGCGGAGCTGGTTGGGAATGTGACCAAAGCAATTAACTCGGTGCTTGAATCATCGGAAGATATTCTTAAATCCGACGCTGAGCTTCTGCTGACTAAATTTCAGGAGCAAATAGCGCTCACGCAATTGATTAATACCCACGAAGATAAAATTAATCAAGCCGCACTCGGCGGCGGAGAGGCGACCAAAGGCAAACGCGTGGACTAAGCGGAGCCCTGCTTCCAGCGAAGTCCTGCCGCCTGTTCGCCGCGTCGGCGTCCACCGTGGCATCGGTTGATGCCGCGCTGCGCATAACGAGGCGCGGCGGCCAATAAACGGTATTAATATTTTCTTCACGTGCGTATCCGGCGGGACGATGACATTTGCCTCCCATTGCCCCTCAGGGTCCCGCGCCGCCTGATGCGCCACCCGACCAACATGCCAAATTGAGACGCTGTTTGCCCCCTCACTAACGCGAATCCATTCATGCAACGAAACCTATTCGTTTTCATTATAAGTGCTGTCATTTCACAGAAATAAAGATTTATTCAGTGCCGGCTGGCTCCTGTAGAATGCGCTGCTAAATTTCCTTCATCTTTTCACGCAATGTCGCAACGGCGACCGATCGGGAACCTGTGTTGTACTGAACTATGGATATAGAAACAGATGTCATGTCGATGTGTATGGTCGTCCTGTTAATTATTAGCGTTTTGCTCGATTAACCCCATTTTCCCCTTAAATTTCGTAAGCCTCACCGTCGCCGGACAGGCTTTCACATTCGTGAAGAAATAAGGAGATTCATAGGATTCGCCCGCCGTGGGATTGTTTGCCAAAAGCGTTGCCTCTAAGCTTTTATCGACATACTTATGAGGTAACAAAAATGAAAAAAACTATCATTGCGCTCTTCGCCGTCGTTTCGATTACCGTCACCAGCGCGTTCGCCGCCGATGCAGAGAAAGCCGAAACGCCCTCACCGGCGGCTGAGGCCCATAATGCTGGCCATCCCCCCTTCGAGCTGACTCAGGGTTATGGCCCAATGCCTTTCCCTGTGCCGCCGAAAAAACCGGTTATTTTCTCCGCCACCGTAGCCACCGATAATCCGGTCGAAACGATCAATAAACTCACGCCGCTGATTCCAGCCAGCAAAGCTAAACATTATGAAGTGCGCGTTGAAGTCGTGCCGGTCCCCGATATGCCCGCGCTGTAAGCGCGTATCGTGGTAATAGAATGAAAGAGGGGAAATTAAACACTCGGACATTTTAGAGATATTAAAAAGGCTGCCGACAATGGCGGCAGCCTCTGCACTTTATGGCGTTGCTGGTGCGGTTAGCTTCTGATCTTACGGTAGATGAAGAGTACGACCAGCGCACCAATCACCGCGACGACAAAGCTGCCGAAATTAAAACCGTCGACCCGGCCAAAGCCGAAGAAAGTACTAATCCAACCCCCGACAACTGCACCGATGACACCGAGAATTACGGTAACGATAAACCCGCCGCCGTCTTTCCCCGGCATAATCCACTTGGCTAAAATACCGGCAATAAGCCCAAAAATGATCCATGAAATGATACCCATAGCTAACTCCGTCCTCTTGTTACCTTGTAAATTCTGGTATTAAAAATATTAGCATAAATATTAACGATGTTTGATAAATTTATATTTAACATGGATGAGCTTGTCATATCAAAGATAATGGTCTACGCGCTAAAGATGTCGCACAAATAAGCGACCAAAAAATATAAAAGGTAGAAGGCTAATAATCCCTGGTGAGCAGCAAAGTTAAGCCAGGACTTTTCTTATAAAGCGTTAACATTGGGCCTGGTTGAATCTCAATACAAATAACAGTGCAAACCGGCAGCTAGCGGATATAGCGTAGATACGTTCAGCGGTGATGAAGGATGGCAGGTAATAAGTATTAAGGGGGAAATCTTCCCCCTTAATTGACTTAAATTACGGCTGTGGTCAACCGCGACGAACAGCAAAGACGCCCCTGCTCATCAGTAATGTCGATCTGCCACACCTGGTGACGGGAGCCGACGTGCAGCGCCCGGCACACGCCGCGAACCCTCCCGCTGCGCACCGAACGAATATGGTTGGCATTGACCTCCAGACCGACCACCTTCTGTTCGCCTTCGCTGCACAGGTAGCCCGCCACCGAACCTAACGTTTCCGCTAATACTACCGATGCGCCGCCGTGCAGCAGGCCAAACGGCTGATGGGTACGGCTGTCTACCGGCATGGTCGCGGCGATGGTCTCGTCGGTCATGGCCTCGAAGCGTATATCCAGCAGGCCGACCATGTTCCCGTCGCCCATCGCGTTCAGCTGCTCCAGCGTGCTGTGACGTTTCCAAATCATCCCATAATCTCCAGTAGCGCCTGCAGCGGATGGCGCACACCGCTGCCTTCAATACGCTTCACCTGGCTACGGCAGGAGTAGCCGGTGACCAGACAGCGGTTGCGCGGCAGGCGCTGCATCGCCTGCTGCCAGGAGAGCGCGTAGATGGCCAGCGAATTGGCGTGATTCTTCACTTCATGACCGTAGGTCCCGGCCATGCCGCAGCAGCCCACGTTAACGTTTTCCAGCTTCGCGCCAAAGCGTGCGAAGATATCCGCCCACTGCCGGGTAGAAGCGGGAAGCGCCGTCACCTCAGTACAGTGACCAAACAGATACCACGACTCGCCGCCTTGATCCTGCGCTGCGGTTTCCGTCAACGCCTGCGGCAACCATTCATGCACCAGCATCACGCGAAAATCGCCACGCTTGTCGCCCAGCACCTGATTGTATTCATCGCGATAGCAGAGCACCAGCGCCGGATCGACACCCACCATCGGCATGCCGAGCTGGGCCACGCGGTTAAGGAAGTCGGCAGTTTTCTGCGCGGTGCGCGCGAATCGCGTCAGGAAGCCCTTAATATGCTGCGCCTTGCCGTTGGGAGAGAACGGCAGCAGCACCGGCTGGTATCCCACTTTCTCGATCAGGCGAACAAAGTCGGCAACCACCTGCGCATCGTAATAGCTGGTGAAGGGATCCTGAACCACCAGCACCCTCTTCGCCCTCTGCTCAGGGCTCAGCGCTTCCAGCTGTTCCAGGGTGGTATTCGCCGAACGGTGGCCGACCATCTGCTGCTTCAACGATGGGACGGAAAGCAGCGGAAGATCAACCATACCAATATGCTTTTCCGATAGCTTGCGCATCCACGGCTGATTGATAAAGAAGTTGAAGGTCTTTGGCGCATGCGCCATCAGCGGCGCGTAGGATTCAACCGTCGCCACCAGATGGTCGCGAACCGGGCGCAAATAGCGGCTATGGTAAAGTTGCAGGAAACGCGAACGGAACTCCGGAACGTCGATTTTAATCGGACACTGGGTCGAGCAGGCTTTACAGGCCAGACAGCCGGACATCGCCTCTTTAACCTCATGGGAGAAATCGTACTCGCCTTTACGTGCGTGCCAGCTATTGCGGGTACGCTCCACCAGAGTACGCAGGCTGGCGCGTTTTTCCGGCAGATCTTTTTCCAGCTGATTGGGGTCGATGCCGCGGTCCGCCAGCAGGCGCAGCCATTCACGCACCAGCGTTGCCCGCCCTTTCGGCGAGTGAATACGGTGGTTGCTGACCTTCATCGACGGGCACATCGGGCTTTTGGCATCAAAGTTGAAGCACAGGCCATTGCCGTTACACTCCATCGCGCCACGCCACGAGCTGCGCACGGCGATGGGGATCTGCCGATCGAATGTCCCGCGCTTGACCGCATCCACCTTCATCATCGGCGCATCAACGCCTTCCGGAGGACAGATTTTACCCGGGTTCAGACGGTTATCCGGGTCAAACGCGGCTTTAATTTTGCGCAGTTCGCCGAACAGCTCTTCGCCGAAGAATGCCGGACTGTATTCAGCGCGAAAACCCTTGCCGTGTTCCCCCCACAGCAGACCGCCGTACTTAGCGGTTAACGCGACCACGTCATCGGAGATCCGCTTCATCAGCATCTCTTGCTGCGGGTCACACATATCCAGCGCCGGCCGCACGTGCAGCACGCCGGCATCGACATGACCAAACATACCGTAGCTCAGCCCGTGGCCGTCGAGCAGCTCACGGAATTCAGCAATATAATCGGCCAGGTGTTCCGGCGGCACGCAGGTATCTTCGGCGAAAGGTATCGGTTTGGCGGCCCCTTTGGCATTCCCCAGAAGCCCAACCGCTTTTTTCCGCATCGCATAGATGCGCTCGACGCCGTCCAGCTCGTGACAAACCTGCCAGCCGATTACGCCCGCCTCGTTGCGTGCTATCAGTTCATCCAGGCGCTGACACAGGGTCGTCACCTGGCCGTCAATCAGTTCGGCGTCATCACCGGCGAACTCGACGATATTCAGCCCCAGCATCTCCTTATCCGCAACGTCGGTAATGAGCTCGCTAACCGAATGCCAGACAATATCCTCCCGCGCCAGATTGAGCACCTTCGAGTCGACCGTTTCGACCGAAAGCGCCTTCGCTTCCACCATAAACGGCGCGTTGCGCAGCGCAGAGTTAAAGGAATCGTACTTAACGTTGACCAGCCGGCGCACTTTCGGCAAACGGGTGATATCCAGCCGCGCTTCGGTAATAAACGCCAGCGTGCCTTCGGAACCGGTCAGGATTCGGGTCAGATCAAATTCGCTCATGTCGTCGTTGAACACGTGGCGCAGATCGTAACCCGTGAGGAAACGGTTAAGTTTCGGGAATTTATCGATAACCAGCTGCCGCTGCGCTTTGCAGCGTTGATATACCGTGCGATAGATACGCCCGATTGCCGACTGTTCTGCGCCCAGGGTTTCCGCCAGCGCCGCCGGGATTGGCTGAGTGTCAAGAATATCGCCGCCGATCAGCACCGAGCGCACCCCGAGTACGTGATCGGAGGTTTTACCGTAGACCAGCGACCCCTGCCCGGAGGCGTCGGTGTTGATCATCCCGCCAAGCGTGGCGCGGTTGCTGGTCGACAGTTCCGGGGCAAAAAAGTAGCCGTACGGTTTAAGAAACTGATTAAGTTGGTCCTTAATGACCCCCGCCTCCACCCGCACCCACCCTTCTTCGGGATTGATTTCAATAATGCGGTTCATATAGCGGGACATATCGACGATGATCCCGGCGTTCAGCGCCTGGCCGTTCGTGCCGGTGCCGCCTCCGCGCGGGGTAAAGATCAGCGTTTTAAAACGCTCTTCCGCTGCCAGTCTTGCCAGCAGAGCCACGTCTGCCGTGGAACGGGGGAATAAAATCGCATCCGGCAACAGCTGATATACACTGTTATCAGTTGCCATCGTTAGCCTGTCGGCATAGCTGGTGGCGGTATCGCCGGTAAAACCCTGTTGCTCCAGTACCTGCAAAAAATTCAGCACCAGTTGAACGACACCTGGCGCTTGAGAAATCTGTGGGATCATGACGCTCGACCCTGCCTGACTATGTTGTGTTGTAAGTGATTAATCGTTTGCGTGACGCACCCAACTTTTTATCACATTTTTTTCATATGCGCCCGCCAGAATTAAGGGCAAAATCAGGCGCGCGAACTTATTGATATTATTATCAGTACATGGAATTACGCTGCGTCAGCCTTTTGACGCGACTGCAAAGGTAAAATTTCACTATGATTAACCCCAATCAGCCCCGGGATATACCGCAAGTTCTGCTGTCGGTGCTGTTTTTGTCCCTGATTATTATTTCCTGTCTGTGGGTCGTTCAGCCATTTATTCTGTCATTTGCGTGGGCCGGTACGGTGGTCATCGCGACCTGGCCGGTACTTTTGCGCCTGCAGAGCCTGCTTTTCGGCAAACGCTCTCTGGCCGTACTGGTAATGACGCTGCTGCTTTTTTTACTCTTCGTTATTCCTATTGCGCTACTGGTCAATAGTCTGGTGGACAACAGCGTGCCATTAATAAAAGTGGTGACCAGCGGCAACTTTACCCCGCCGGATCTGGCGTGGCTGAATACGGTTCCGCTGATCGGCGATAAGCTGTACACCGGCTGGCATAATTTGCTGGAGATGGGGGGCACGGCGATTATGACTAAAATTCGTCCTTATCTCGGCACCACCACCACCTGGTTTGTTGGTCAGGCGGCGCATATCGGCAAGCTGCTGGTCTACTGCGGTCTTATGCTACTGTTTAGCGCGCTGCTGTACTGGCGTGGTGAACAGGTCGCCTATGGTTTCCGCCACTTCGCTACCCGTCTGGCCGCCAAACGCGGCGACGCGGCGGTGATCCTCGCCGGTCAGGCAATTCGCGCCGTGGCGCTGGGAGTGGTCGTGACGGCCCTGGCCCAGGCGGTGCTCGGCGGTATTGGTCTCGCGGTCAGCGGCGTGCCCTACGCGGCGCTGCTCACCGTGGTGATGATTTTTACCTGTCTTGTCCAACTGGGGCCTTTACTGGTTCTGGTGCCGTCAATTATCTGGCTCTACTGGAGCGGCGATACCACCTGGGGTACCGTACTGCTGGTGTGGAGCTGCGTAGTGGGCACCATGGACAATTTTATCCGCCCGCTATTGATTCGTATGGGCGCCGACCTGCCGATGATTCTGATCCTTTCCGGCGTTATCGGCGGTCTGGTGGCGTTCGGCATGATTGGCCTGTTTATCGGGCCGGTTCTGCTGGCGGTCTCCTGGCGACTATACGACGCGTGGGTTAACGAAGCGCCGCCGCCGCCGAAAGATCCCGATCTGGTGCTTGAGGAGCTTAGCGAGCTCAATACCCGAGCCTCGCAGGATAAATAAGTCAACGGGCGGGGGAACCCGCCTTTTGCCATTGCGCCTCGACCGCTGTCGGGCACACCGCCCTCAAATATTAAGAAACACTAATATATTCCTCACAACAGTCCGCATTCCTCTGCCCACTAACCACATTTGCCTCGCAGATTCTTTACCTTAATTTAACTATTGAGAGGAATCCGATCGACGCAAAAAGCCTCAGTGCCTAGTATTAGCTCACGGTTATAAATCAATGCCTTGATTTATAAGCATGGAAATCCCCTGAGTGAAACAACGAATTGCTGTGTGTAGTCTTTGCCCATCTCCCACGATGGGCTTTTTTTTGCCCGTACGCTGACGGCTGAAACAAAAAATCCCCGCCATTGCTGACGGGGATTGCGCATTTTGTTTAGCGAAAAACTTACTTATTCAGCTCCGCCAGGCCAAGCCAGGTTTGCACCACGGTATCCGGATTGAGGGAAAGGCTATCGATTCCCTCTTCCATCAGCCAGGCGGCAAAATCTTCATGGTCTGACGGACCCTGCCCGCAGATACCGACGTATTTACCCTGTTTCTTCGCCGCGCGGATAGCCATCGACAGCAGCGCTTTCACCGCGTCGTTACGCTCATCGAACAGCTCGGAGACCACGCCGGAGTCGCGATCCAGACCCAGCGCCAGTTGCGTCATATCGTTGGAGCCAATGGAGAAACCGTCGAAGTATTCGAGGAACTGCTCAGCCAGCAGCGCATTCGATGGGATTTCACACATCATAATCAGCTTGAGGCCGTTCTCGCCGCGCTTGAGGCCCTGGCGCGCCAGCTCTTCAACCACCGCTTTTGCCTGCGCGACGGTACGAACAAACGGCACCATGATTTCGACGTTGGTCAGGCCCATATCGTTACGCACGCGTTTTACTGCTTCACACTCCAGCGCGAAGCAGTCACGGAAGCTTTCGGAGACATAGCGGCCGGCCCCGCGGAAGCCCAGCATCGGGTTTTCTTCTTCCGGCTCATAACGCTCGCCGCCGACCAGGTTGGCGTATTCGTTAGATTTGAAGTCGGAAAGGCGCACGATGACCCGTTTCGGGAAAAATGCCGCGCCAAGCGTCGAAATACCCTCGGTCAGGCGACCGACGTAAAACTCTCTCGGCGAGTCGTAACCTTTCATCAGCTCGCGGATTTCGTTCTGCAGACCCGGTTCCTGATCGTCAAACTCCAGCAGCGCGCGCGGGTGAACGCCGATCATCCGGTTGATAATAAACTCCAGACGCGCCAGGCCCACGCCTTCGTTCGGCAGGCAGGCAAAGTCGAAAGCCCGGTCCGGGTTACCGACGTTCATCATAATTTTCAGCGGCAGATCCGGCATATCGCCGACGGTGGAACTCTTGACGCTGAAGTCGAGAATTTCGGCATAGACGTAGCCGGTATCGCCCTCGGCGCAGGAGACGGTTACATTCTGGTTTTCCTGGATGCGATCGGTGGCGTTGCCGCAGCCCACTACCGCCGGGATCCCCAGCTCACGCGCGATAATCGCCGCATGACAGGTCCGCCCGCCGCGGTTGGTGACGATCGCCGCCGCTTTTTTCATGATCGGTTCCCAGTCCGGGTCGGTCATGTCGGTCACAAGAACGTCGCCGGGCTCGATACGGTTCATTTCGCTGATATCATGAATGACTTTCACCGGACCCGCGCCGATGCGGTGGCCGATCGCGCGCCCTTCCGAAATAATCTGCCCTTGCGCATGGAGGGTATAACGCTCCATCACCTGGCCGCGCGAACGGACGGTTTCCGGACGCGCCTGGACGATAAACAGCTTACCGGTATGGCCATCTTTCGCCCATTCGATATCCATCGGGCGGTTGTAGTGCTTCTCGATTTGCACCGCCTGCTGGGCCAGCTCCTGCACTTCCGCGTCGGTCAACGAGAAAACGTCGCGCTGCGCCTGCGGCACGTCTTCGATACGCACCTGCTTGCCGTGCTCCTGAGTTGGAGCATAAACCATGCGGATCTTTTTCGACCCCATGGTGCGGCGAACAATCGCCGGCCGTCCCGCTTCCAGCGTCGGTTTATGGACGTAGAACTCATCGGGGTTCACCGCCCCCTGCACCACCATCTCGCCAAGCCCCCAGGCGGAGGTGATAAACACCACCTGATCGAATCCGGATTCGGTATCGATGGAGAACATCACGCCGGATGATGCCAGATCGGAACGCACCATACGCTGCACTCCGGCGGATAGAGCCACGCCGCGGTGATCGTAACCCTGATGCACGCGATAGGAAATGGCGCGATCGTTAAACAGCGAAGCAAACACGTGCTTCACCGCGACGAGCACGGCGTCAAAGCCCTGCACGTTAAGGAATGTCTCTTGCTGACCGGCGAAGGAGGCATCCGGCATATCTTCCGCCGTTGCGGAGGAGCGCACGGCAAAGGAGGCCTCAGCGTCATCGGCGGACAGCTGGGTATACGCGTCGCGAATCGCATTTTCCAGTTCGCTCTGGAACGGCGTATCAATGATCCACTGACGGATCTGCGCGCCCGCTTTCGCTAATGCGGAAACGTCGTCAATGTCGGTTTCATCCAGCAGTTCATAGATGCGCTGGTTCACGCCGCTTTGGTCCAAAAACTGATTAAAAGCATCAGCGGTGGTGGCAAACCCGTTCGGTACGGACACACCCATACCTGACAGATTTGTAATCATTTCACCAAGGGAGGCATTTTTGCCCCCAACCCTGTCTACATCATTCATGCCGAGTTGGTTATACCAAAGCACCAGCGGTGACGAGCCATTGTTGGACATCGAGACAATCCTTTTGTGATTTAATACCAGTGATAAATAATTCACGATCGACTACGGGATTTATCCTGACATAATTATGCCGTTGAAAAAAACGGTGAATCGTTCAAGCAAATTATTTTTTCGTTTTTAGGATTCTTTTCCGGATATAGCTAAGCCAATGATTCTTCTAAAATCTGATGAAATTTGATACAAAAGATACGCAGTTGCGAAAAATGAACCAACCTTTTCATTAAAAATAAAAATAGCGTTTCACTTTTTAAATTTGAGACAAAGCCTGGAGTGATATGCTTAAATTTAATATCTGCTTTCAGCTAATTAAACTCTTTATACCGGATGGTCAAAATGGAAAGTGCTGTAGATCGCCACGTATTTTATATTTCCGACGGTACCGCTATTACGGCGGAAGTTCTGGGTCATGCGGTCATGTCGCAATTCCCGGTAGCCACCAGCAGCGTAACCCTGCCGTTTGTCGAAAATATCAGCCGCGCGCGCGCCGTGAAGGAACAAATTGACGCCATCTTCCAGCAGACCGGTATTCGACCGCTGGTGTTCTATTCCATCGTGCTGCCGGAGATCCGCGATATCATCGTGCAAAGCGAAGGCTTTTGTCAGGATATTGTTCAGGCGCTGGTGGCCCCCCTGCAGCAGGAGCTACGCCTGGACCCGACGCCAATCGCTCACCGCACCCACGGCCTGACCCCGGGTAATCTGAACAAATACGACGCGCGTATCGCCGCTATCGACTACACCCTTGCTCATGATGACGGGATTTCGCTGCGCAACCTCGATCAGGCCCAGGTGATCCTCCTCGGCGTTTCGCGCTGCGGGAAAACGCCTACCAGCCTGTACCTGGCGATGCAGTACGGTATCCGCGCCGCCAACTACCCGTTTATCGCCGATGATATGGACAATCTGATTCTGCCGGCATCGCTTAAGCCGCTCCAGCACAAACTATTCGGCTTAACTATCAATCCGGAGCGGCTGGCGGCCATCCGCGAAGAGCGACGGGAAAACAGCCGCTATGCTTCTATGCGCCAGTGCCGGATGGAAGTCACCGAAGTTGAAGCGCTGTATCGCAAAAATAAAATTCCTTGCCTGAACAGTACCAATTACTCCGTTGAAGAGATCGCCACCAAAATCATGGATATTATGGGGCTAAGCCGCAGAATGTACTAACACACTAGTACGATATCAAAAATTTGTTTATGCTATCACCCGTGGCCTATACAGGATCATGCCCTGCTCTTGCAATAAGCAGGGATTGGTTTATCGTGATGCGCATCACTTCCCGGCATTTTCGCCGCGGAAGAAACAGATTTTTGAGACCCCAATGAATAAAACAGACGAATTGCGTACCGCGCGCATTGAAAGCCTGGTAACGCCCGCGGAACTGGCGCAACGGCACCCCGTGTCCCCCGATGTTGCCGCCCACGTTTCTGCTTCGCGCCGCCGAATCGAAAAAATTCTCAACGGTGAAGATCGCCGCCTGCTGGTAGTGATCGGTCCCTGTTCCATTCACGATACTGATGCGGCGATGGAGTATGCGCGCAGACTGCAGGGTATGCGCGAACGCTATCAGCCGCAGCTGGAAATCGTGATGCGCACCTATTTTGAGAAGCCGCGTACGGTGGTTGGCTGGAAGGGGCTGATCTCCGACCCCGACCTGAACGGCAGCTACCGGGTGAATCACGGCCTTGAACTGGCGCGTAGCCTGCTGCTGCAGGTGAACGAGCTCGGCGTCCCCACCGCTACCGAGTTTCTCGATATGGTGACCGGACAGTTTATTGCCGATTTGATTAGCTGGGGCGCGATCGGCGCACGTACAACCGAGAGCCAAATCCATCGCGAAATGGCCTCTGCGCTCTCATGCCCGGTGGGCTTTAAAAACGGTACCGATGGTAATACCCGTATCGCCGTTGACGCCATCCGCGCTTCCCGCGCCAGCCATATGTTCCTGTCGCCGGATAAGCAGGGCCAGATGACCATCTATCAGACCAGCGGGAATCCGTACGGCCATATTATTATGCGCGGTGGTAAAAAACCGAATTACCACGCTGCCGACATCGCCGCCGCCGGAGAAGCGCTGGCAGAGTTCGACCTGCCGGAACAACTGGTGGTGGATTTTAGCCACGGTAATTGCCAGAAACAGCATCGCCGTCAGCTGGAAGTTTGCGCCGATATATGTCAGCAGATCCGCGCGGGCTCGACCGCAATCGCCGGGATCATGGCCGAAAGCTTCCTTAAGGAAGGTACGCAAAAGGTCGTTGCCGGCCAGCCGCTGACCTGGGGACAATCGATTACCGATCCCTGCTTGAGTTGGGAAGACAGCGAGCGGCTGCTGGATGAATTAGCCGCCGCAACCGCCACCCGCCTCTAGCTCCCTTCCCCGTCGCGATCGCGGCGGGGAGATTTTTCTCGCCAATGTCCGGCCGGACACCTGCTAAATCTGGTAATGCGTTAAATAAAGCTTGCCGTCAAAAACAACATTATTGATAATGATTATCATTGTTGCCTTGATTTTTATTTTTAGTGCTATGACGCGTATGGATAACACTGCCACAGCAGAAAAAACAAAAGACAATGCCCCGTATCCCGTTCCGACGGACAAAGAGATAAGCAGCCGGACATTATTAGGCAGCGAAGGACGGGTAGTGATTGAACATGGCGGTCAGCGCTATCTGCTGCGTCAGACTCATTCGGGCAAGCTGATCCTGACCAAATAATGCTCCCCGCCGGTAGAGGCAGGGAGAATGGTGATTAGCTCGAGCAGCTCACTTCAAGGCGCTTTCCCCAGTCCGGAGGACGCTGGCTATACTCATCCGTGCGATCGACAAAGGGCTGAGAAAGTGCGCTATGCAGACGTTCCAGTTCACGCATATCCCCCTGCTCTGCCTGCTCAATGGCTCGTTGAGCCAGCCAGTTGCGCAGCACGATAGCCGGATTCACGCTGCGCATTTGCGCCTGCCTTTGCGCATCGTCAATCTGTTCATCGCGCAGGCGCGCGCGATAAGCGGCAAACCAGCTATCGAACCTCTCACGATCAATAAATTCGTCGCGCAGCGGCGTGGCGGCGCTCTCCTGCTCGCTAAGGCTTAGCATCCGGAAGGTCCGCGTATAGTCGCTGCCCTCGCGCTCCATCAGAGTAAACAGGCCGTCCAGCAGCTCGTTATCCCCTTTTTGCTGGGTCAATAATCCCAGCTTGTCGCGCATACGCCGGCCATATGCCGTCAGCAGCGCGTGCTGGTAGTCATCCAGCGCGCCGTTCAGCGCTTCCGCGCTGATAAACGGCGAGAGCGCTTGCGCCAGGCGCTGCAGATTCCATAGTCCTACCGCCGGCTGATGATCAAAGCTATAGCGCCCCTGATAGTCGGAATGATTGCAAATAAAGCCAGGCTGAAAATCATCAAGGAAGCCGTACGGGCCGTAATCCATCGTCAGTCCGAGGATCGACATATTATCGGTATTCATCACCCCGTGGGCGAAGCCGACCGTTTGCCAGCTGGCAATCATCTCCGCGGTTCGGGTGACAACATCCCTGAACCACACAATGTATTTATCCGCTTCATTTTGCAGATGAGGCCAGTGGTGGCGAATCACATAATCCGCCAGCAGCTGCACTTTTTGCGGCTCGCGGCGATAGTAAAAGTGCTCAAAATGGCCAAAACGCACGTGGCTTTCCGCCAGGCGCATCAGCATTGCCCCTTGCTCGACGGTTTCGCGGTACACCGGCGTATCGCTGGCGACCATTGCCAGAGCGCGGGTGGTGGGAATACCCAGCGCATGCATCGCTTCCGAGGCCAGGCCTTCGCGGATCGTTGAGCGCAGCACCGCCCGCCCGTCTCCCATGCGCGAATAGGGTGTCAGCCCGGCGCCCTTCAGGTGCCAGTCAACGCGGCGGCCATCGGCCAACTGCTGTTCGCCGAGCAGAATACCGCGCCCGTCGCCGAGCTGTCCGGCCCACGAGCCGAACTGGTGGCCGCTGTAGACCTGCGCCAACGGCGACATCCCCGGCAGCAGCGCTTCGCCGCCCCATACGCCAGCGCCCTTGTCCAGGTTAAACAACGACTCGGGAATGCCCAGCTCTTGCGCCAGCGGCGCGTTATGCCAGACAAGGCGCGCGTTCTCCAGCGGCGTGGGGGCTAATGCAGTGTAAAAATCCGGCAGTTCATCACGCCAGTGGGTAGTAAAAGACAGGGTCATGTTTCCTCCTGCCTTCAGTGTAGTGCCTTCAACAAATTATTAACACGGGGCGAGTGCGGGGTTATTGCAATAATAAGCCGCACGGGGATTTAGCACGCTTCTGCCATCGCCCGGTAGCGTACCGGGAAGAGACGCGGATCGGCTGGTCTAATTTGGGGGGGATAGCTGAATCGGCAAGCATGGAGCGCTATCTCTCAGCCGCTTTGCCATGATGAGCAGGGAGACAGGGGGTCCCTGCTCATTAGCTAACGTTAGATCCTGCGCGCCTGCCAGAAATTTTTATGCCAGTAGACATTATCCAGCGATGAACGCGTGACGCCCTGGCTGGTGGAAGCGTGAATAAACTGGTTATCCGTGTCGTAAATACCGACGTGCAGACCGCTCTCGCCGGATCCGGTTTTGAAGAAGACCAGATCCCCGGGCAGCAGTTCGCTCTTATCGATTTTAGTGCCGATTTCCGCCTGTTCGCGGGTTTCGCGCGGCAGCTGTAACGCAAATTTATCGCGAAACGTCATCAGCACGAACCCCGAGCAATCAACGCCGCGCGGCGACATTCCGCCGTAGCGATACGGCGCTCCCCGCCAGTTCCTTAACTGCTCATTCAGGTTGGCAACGACGGTAATCGAATCAGCCAGCCGCGGATTTGGCGGCGGTGCACGGTGACTGCTACAACCCGCGAGAAATAACGCAACGCACAAAACGAGCCAGAAACGCATCTCAGACGAATCCTCTGTTCCCTATCCGGTTATCGGAATAATTTACCTTGTTTATCAATTCGCTGGCAAGCTGACTGCGTACTACTGTGACGCAACGAGCATAAGATGACCCGCCACCTCAACCCGCTGAAACTCCATGGCATAGGCAGCGGTTAAATTCTCCTCGCTTAACACCTCCGCGGTGCTGCCGCAGGCGATAGTTTGCCCCTGACAGATAAGCCAGGAGCTGTGGGCGTGCCGGAGAGTATGATTAAGATCGTGGCTGCTCATGACGATGGCAATGCCTGATGCGCAGAGATCGCTAAGCAGTCGATCGAGCGCGGCCTGCTGCGCCACGTCCAGGCTGTTCATCGGTTCATCCAGCAGTAGCAGTTGACCGGACGCGTTAGCCTGACGATGAATCTGCAGTATCACCGCCGCCAGGCGCACGCGCTGCCACTCCCCACCGGAGATGTGATTCACCTGACGTCCAAGCTTATCGCCTAAGCCCAGCTTCTGCGCAATGGCCGTCAGGAGTCCGTTTTGCGCCTCGTTCTGCAGATGCAGCGATAGGTAATGCCAGACCGGCATGGCGAAAGGCGGCATCTGGTGCTGGCTTAAGTAGGCGCGATGACGCGCCAGCTCCTGCGCCGGCCAGTCATTCAGAAGACGTTCATTCAGTCTTACCTGCCCCGGGCCGGTAGAGAGCCCCGCCATACGTGCCAGCAATGTGCTTTTCCCCGCCCCGTTTGGCCCCACCAGATGAATAATCTCTCCCGGTCTGATATCGGCTGAAAACGGCGCCAGCCGTCCAGGCTCTTCGACATCCTGTAGCTGCATCAAAAACGGCATTATTTCGCTAATGCTCCTTTAATAGCGGCCACCAGCTGCGGGTCATCCGGCGTCATATCCGGAGAGAAACGACCGATAACCTGGCCGTCGCGGCCAATCAGGAATTTTTCAAAGTTCCACAGAATGTCGTCGACATACAGCGGCGCGCGGCCTTTACTGGCCATGCGTTCATAGAAACCGCTGCCTGCTGGAGCAACGGCCTGAGGCGCCGCCGCAATCAGCTTTTGATACAACGGCGCGCGATGTTCGCCGTTGACGTCAATTTTGCTGAACATCGGGAAGGTCACGCCGTAAGTCGTACTGCAGAACGTTTTAATCTCCTCTTCGCTGCCCGGCTCCTGCCCCAAAAACTGGTTGCAGGGAAAGCCCAGCACGCTGAAACCTTCGCTTTCTAAATCCTTTTGCAGCGCTTCCAGTTGCTCATACTGCGGCGTCAGGCCGCATTTTGACGCAACGTTAACGATCAACAGCACTTTGCCTGCCCACGGAGCAAGCGTTGTTTTCTCACCATCGATAGTGGTGACTTCAGTATTAAGAATATCGTGTTGCATAGCCTTCCCTCAGTGAATAAAACCGGTGACTGCTTCAGGTGATCTCTATCTACTGTAGCGGATTCAGACCAGGGCATTCTACCTGGAATCGCCCTGGAGTGTCTCTTGATGTAACAGGCCGCGCAACATGAATTCATCTCAACACCGGTACAGAGCAATTCAGTGTACAGTGGTGAATGGATGTAATAGCATTTCGTTAATTGTTAATTTGAGAGAGTTTTGTTGATGAAAAAGATGTTTAGCACCGTGTTAATTGCGGCCTCCGTCGCGCTGTTATCGGCCTGTTCGCCGGATGAAGATAATAAAGTTAAAGTCGCGATCAATACCGGGCCGGATGAGGCTATCTGGAAAGTCGTAGAACAGGTGGCTAAAGAGAAATACAACCTCGACGTGGAGGTCATCTCTTTTAATGATTACGTCCTGCCGAACGAAGCGTTAAACAATAAAGACGTTGATGCTAACGCCTTCCAGACGCTGCCTTACCTTGAAGCGCAATCAAAAGAACGCGGCTATAAGTTTGCGATTGTCGGTAAAACCTTCGTCTTCCCGATCGCCGCTTACTCGAAGAAAATCAAAAACATTAGCGAACTGCCTGACGGCGCGACGATCTCCATTTCTAACGAAACCACCACCCTGGGCCGCAGTTTGCTGTTGCTACAGGCGCAGGGCTTAATCAAGCTGAAAGACGGGACAGGCTACCTGCCGACGACGCTGGATATTATTGATAATCCTAAGCAGCTGAAGATTGTGGAAGTCGACACGCCGCAGCTGACCCGTACGCTTGACGATCCGAACGTCGCCCTGTCGATTATTAATACCAATTTCTCCGCGCAGGCTGGTCTGTCCGCCGCTCGCGACGGGTTATTTATGGAGGGGCCCGATTCTCCGTACGTCAACGCCATTGTTGCGCGCGAAGATAATAAAGACAGTAAAAAAGTTCAGGAACTGAAAGAGGCCTTCCAGACGCAAGCCGTTGCCGACAAGGCAGCGGAAGTCTATAAAGGCGATGCGATTAAGGGCTGGTAATGGATCGGCCGCATACAGAGGCGGCAACAAGCCAGCCCCTGTCTGTATGGCCGCCCGTTAATGCGGGCGGCCTGATTTAAGCAATAACCAGATAAACACCGGCGCCCCCAGGGTGGCGGTCACTACGCCAATAGGCAGCTCCGCCGCGGATAGCGCCAGCCGCGCGACGATATCCGCCCCCAGCAGCGCGCTGGCGCCCGCCAGCAGACAAGCCGGAAGCAGTACGCGGTGATCGCTCAAACCACATAAACGCAGAATATGCGGGATAACCAGACCGATAAAGCCAATCGCTCCGGCCAGCGCCACGCTGACGCCCACCAGCCAACCGGTCGCGACCACCAGCACCTTTCGCCATAACCACAGCGGAAGCCCCAGTTGACGCGCTGAAACCTCCCCCAGCGCGAGCAAATTAAGCGGCTGCGATTGCAGGCATCCCCAGGCCAGTACCGGCAGCAGCGCCAGCATCAACCACAGCTGCTGCCAGTCTACGCCGCCAAATCCGCCCATCATCCAGTACATCAGCTGGCGGAGATCGAAAGAGGTAGAGAAATAGACTGCCCAGGTCATCAGCGCGCTACAAATAATACCGAGCGCCACACCCGCCAGCAGCAGACGGCTGGTAGACAGATGCCGCCGGGCAAAACGTAGCAAAATAAAGGTTATGACCAGCGCGCCCGCGATTGCACACAGCCCCAGCGCCCAACCAGGAAGCAGTCCTTTTCCCAGCAATACGGCAGCAATCAGGCCGACTCCAGCGCCGTTTGAGACCCCCAGCAGGCCGGGCTCCGCCAGCGGGTTTTCAAACAGCGTCTGCATAATCGCCCCGGAAAGCGCCAGCGCGGCGCCCACCAGCAGAACGGCCAGGGTGCGCGGCAGACGTATCTGCCAGATAAACAGCTCACCTTTGGCGCTAAACCATTCGCCGGGGCCAATCCACTGGTCGCCCGCGCACAGGCTAATGGTCGACGTAGCCAGCAGCAGCAAGGTTAATACGGCAAGCCAGCGCCGGCTGCGGCGCCGTTGAATTTGAGCAAAGGTCAGCATAGATTTCTGCATCGGGGAAAAGGATGTGATTGATTTTACGGTATTCGGCGAAGAAAAGAAAAAAGGCCGCATCGCGGCCTTTTTAGTTAGTTCAGATTATTTGTCTCTGGGTGACGCATTTTCGACGCGGCTTTTTAGCTTCTGGCCAGGTCTGAAAGTCACCACTCGCCGGGCTGTAATAGGGATATCCTCTCCCGTTTTCGGGTTACGGCCCGGGCGTTGGTTTTTATCACGCAAATCGAAGTTGCCGAACCCGGAGAGCTTTACCTGCTCCCCGTTTTCCAGAGCGCGACGGACCTCTTCGAAAAACAACTCTACCAGCTCTTTGGCATCCCGCTTGCTAAGCCCAAGCTTATCAAACAGATATTCTGACATTTCAGCTTTTGTAAGCGCCATAGGTTCAATCCCTCAATGATGCCTGGAATCGCTCTTTCAATGCCTCTACACATTTGGCGACGGTAGCGGCAATCTCCTCTTCTTCGAGTGTACGGCTGGTATCCTGGAGGATAAGGCTGATAGCGAGGCTCTTGAAACCTTCCGCTACGCCCTTGCCGCGGTACACGTCAAATAAGTTTACGCCAACTACCTGATTTACGCCAACTTTCTTACACTCGGCTAAAACATCGGCAGCGGGAACGTTTTCTGCCACAACGACGGCGATGTCGCGACGGTTCGCCGGGAAGCGAGAAACTTCACGCGCCTGAGGCACCACGCGGTCTGCAAGCTTGTTCCACTCCAGTTCAAATACCAGAGTGCGACCGTTCAGATCCAGTTTACGTTCCAGCTCGGGATGAACAACCCCAATAAAACCAATACGTTCACCTTTCAGATAAATCGCTGCCGACTGGCCCGGATGAAGCGCATTATTAGCTTCGATACGGAATTCGATGTCGGACAGCTTACCGGTCAGGTCGAGTACAGATTCAAGATCGCCTTTTACATCATAGAAATCGACGGTCTCTTTTGCCAGGTTCCAGTGTTCTTCATAGCGGTTGCCGCAGATAACGCCAGCCAGCATCAGATCCTGACGAATACCCAGCGGAGCCTGGGTATCAGGCACAAAGCGTAAACCGCTCTCAAAGATGCGTACGCGGTTCTGCTGACGATTCTGGTTGTAGACCACCGTTGCTAACAGACCGGTCCACAAGGAGAGGCGCATCGCCGACATTTCGCTGGAGATCGGGCTCGGCAGAATCAGCGCTTCCTCGCCGGCGTGGATCCACTGCTGTACTTTCGGATCGACAAAGCTATAGGTAATCACTTCCTGGTAGCCTTTGTCATTAAGCAACGTTTTCACGCGCTTAAGCGACAGATCCGCTTCGCGGTGGGTGCCCATAATCAGGCCCGCTTGTACCGGTTCATCAGGAATATTGTTATAGCCATAGACGCGGGCAACCTCTTCAACCAGGTCTTCTTCGATCTCCATGTCGAAACGCCAGCTCGGCGCCACGGCATGCCACTCATCCTGTCCTTCGGTAACTTCACAGCCCAGACGACGCAGAATGTCGCTAACCTGCGTATCTTCAATGTGATGGCCAATCAGACGATCCAGTTTGCTGCGGCGCAGACGGATGGTCGCAGGTTTCGGCAGAGTCGCTTCATTGGTAACGTCAATAATCGGGCCCGCTTCACCGCCGCAAATATCCATCAGCAGGCGGGTAGCACGCTCCATTGCCTGATACTGCAACGCGGAGTCCACGCCGCGCTCGTAGCGGTGCGAAGCGTCGGTATGCAGGCCATGGCGGCGGGCGCGGCCGGTAATAGATAGCGGGCTAAAGAACGCGCATTCCAGCAGAACGTTTTGCGTTTCATCGTTTACGCCGGAGTGCTCGCCGCCGAAAATACCGCCCATGGCGAGGGCTTTCTGGTGGTCAGTGATAACCAGAGTATCGCTATCCAGCTTCGCCTCGGAGCCGTCAAGCAGAACCAGCGTTTCACCTTCATGCGCCATACGTACGATGATTCCGCCTTCAATGCGGTCTTTATCGAATGCGTGCATAGGTTGACCGAGCTCAAGCAGAACGTAGTTGGTCACGTCAACCACGGCATCGATGGAGCGAATACCGCAGCGGCGCAGCTTCTCTTTCATCCATAGCGGCGTCGGCGCTTTGACATTGATGCCTTTTACCACACGCCCCAGATAGCGAGGACACGCTTCCGGCGCGTCAACCTGGATTGGCAGAACATCGTCGATGGTGGCGGCAACCGGAGCCATTTCCGGGACATTCAAAGGCGCCTTGTTGAGCACGGCAACATCGCGGGCCACGCCGATAATTCCCAGGCAGTCGGCACGGTTTGGCGTGACGCTGATTTCGATAGTGTTATCGTCAAGCTTCAGGTATTCACGAATATCGGTACCCAGCGGTGCGTCGGCAGGCAGTTCGATAATACCGCTGTGATCGTCGGAAATTCCCAGTTCGGAGAAGGAGCACAGCATGCCTTCCGACGGTTCGCCGCGCAGCTTTGCCGCTTTAATTTTAAAATCGCCCGGCAGAACGGCGCCGATGGTAGCAACAGCAACCTTCAGGCCCTGACGGCAGTTTGGCGCGCCGCAGACGATGTCCAGCAGACGTTCTCCGCCGACGTTAATTTTTGTGACGCGCAGTTTATCGGCATTCGGGTGCTGAGCGCACTCAACCACTTCGCCAACGACAACGCCGTTAAAGCTGCCCGCCACCGGCTCTACGCCGTCAACCTCAAGGCCGGCCATCGTTATCTGATCCGACAGCGCTTCGCTATCGATAGCCGGGTTAACCCACTCGCGTAACCACAGTTCACTGAATTTCATTGTTCTGTCCTGCCCTTATTTAAACTGTTTGAGGAAACGCAGATCGTTTTCGAAGAACGCGCGTAAGTCGGTCACGCCGTAGCGCAGCATGGTCAGACGCTCCATACCCATGCCGAAGGCAAAGCCGGAATAGATTTCCGGATCGATGCCCACGTTACGCAGCACGTTTGGATGCACCATACCGCAGCCGAGCACTTCCAGCCATTTACCGTTTTTACCCATTACGTCAACTTCTGCAGACGGCTCAGTGAACGGGAAATAGGACGGACGAAAACGAATCTGCAGGTCTTCTTCAAAGAAGTTACGCAGGAAATCGTGCAGCGTTCCCTTCAGGTTGGTGAAGCTGATGTTAGTGTCAACGATCAGACCTTCCATCTGATGGAACATCGGGGTATGCGTCTGATCGTAGTCGTTACGATACACGCGGCCGGGGGCAATAATGCGGATTGGCGGCTGCTGATTAGCCATGGTGCGGATCTGTACGCCTGATGTTTGCGTGCGCAGCAGGCGCGTGGCATCAAACCAGAAAGTGTCGTGGTCAGCGCGTGCCGGGTGGTGGCCTGGAATATTCAGCGCATCGAAGTTGTGATAATCATCTTCGATCTCCGGGCCAGTCGCGACGGTAAAACCGAGCTCACCGAAGAAACTTTCAATACGGTCGATGGTACGGGTCACCGGATGCAGGCCACCGTTCTCGATACGACGCCCCGGCAGAGAGACATCAATGGTTTCCGAGGCCAGACGCGCGTTGAGCGCTGCGCTTTCGAGCGCTGACTTGCGCGCGTTAAGCGCCTGCTGGACCTGCTCTTTCGCTTCGTTGATAACCGCACCGGCTGCCGGACGCTCTTCAGCAGGCAGCTCACGCAGGGTCGTCATCTGAAGGGTCAGGAGACCTTTTTTACCCAGGTATTCCACGCGGACGTTGTCCAGCGCAGCAACATCTGATGCCTCGTTAATGGCTGCCTTCGCACTGGCAACCAGCTCTGCGAGATGTGACATGGTTTTCCTCATTATGTCGGTGCAGACACCGGTTATGGTTATTATTTTGCTCTCACTATTTCGAGCCGCAGACGGCGGGCAATCCGCCCGTTGTCAGAATGACCAGGGCCAGCCACTCGTCTGGGGCTTGAAATAGAACAAGCCAGTTCAGATACAAAAAAAGCCTCCACAGTGGGAGGCTTTTTGGCGCTGTTTTCCGTTTCTTCTTTCACGCGCTAGCCTCCTGAGTTTAGGTGCTAAAGTAAAAAAAGAAGCGGAAAATAGCAGCATTCATGCTTGCATTACCTTGTCTGGTAAAAACGTAAGAACGATATTGAAAAGCTTACGCGAATAAAAGTCAATGTATTGATAGTCTTGAAACGAAAAGAGGGAGACAAGCTCCCTCTTTCAACTGGCTTATGCCAGAGCTGCTTTCGCTTTTTCGACCAGCGCGGTGAACGCTAATTTGTCGAATACTGCGATGTCAGCCAGGATCTTACGGTCGATTTCAACAGAGGCTTTTTTCAGGCCGTTGATGAATTTGCTGTAAGAAATACCGTTCTGACGTGCTGCTGCGTTGATACGCGCAATCCACAGTTGACGGAACTGACGCTTTTTCTGACGACGGTCACGATAAGCGTACTGACCAGCTTTGATAACAGCCTGGAAGGCAACGCGGTATACGCGAGAACGCGCACCGTAGTAGCCTTTAGCTTGTTTCAAAATTTTCTTGTGACGTGCACGGGCAACTACACCACGTTTTACGCGAGCCATATGTGCTCTCCTGTATCTATTCTAATTAAAAAGTTAAAAGGGTTAACGACTTATGCGTACGGCAGGCACGCGATGACCAGGCCCAGATCGCCTTTGGAAACCATGGCTTTCGGACGCAGGTGACGTTTACGCTTGGTAGCTTTTTTGGTCAGAATGTGACGCAGGTTAGCGTGCTTGTGCTTAAAACCACCTTTACCGGTTTTTTTGAAGCGCTTAGCAGCACCACGTACGGTCTTAATTTTTGGCATTTTAATAACTTCCACTTCGCATTGTTAATAAACGAAACATAGGCGAACAACGGCTGTGGAACCCGCAGGCTCCACAGACATTGCTACTTGAAGGCCTTACTGTTTCTTCTTAGGAGCGAGCACCATGATCATCTGGCGGCCTTCGATCTTCGTTGGGAAGGATTCGACTACTGCCAGTTCACTCAGATCGTCACGGACGCGGGTAAGCACTTCCATACCGATCTGTTGGTGGGCCATCTCACGGCCGCGAAAACGCAGCGTGATCTTGGCCTTATCGCCATCTTCCAGAAAGCGAATCAGGCTGCGGAGTTTTACCTGATAATCGCCATCGTCGGTGCCAGGACGGAACTTAATTTCCTTAACCTGGATAACTTTTTGCTTTTTCTTCTGTTCCTTAGAAGACTTGCTCTTTTCATAAAGGAACTTGCCGTAGTCCATGATACGACAAACTGGCGGTTCGGCGTTAGGGCTGATTTCAACTAAATCTACTCCAGCTTCTTCAGCTTTTTCGATTGCTTCTCTCAGACTCACAATACCCAAAGCTTCGCCTTCCAGACCAGTTAAGCGAACTTCCAGGGCGCGAATCTCGCCATTAATACGATTCGGACGTGCCGTTTGAACTCGTTTTCCGCCTTTAATACCTTATTCCTCCAGTTGTTTTAGACTGCGGCTGCGAATCTCTTGTTGCAGCTTCTCGATAACTTCATTTACGTCCAGGCTGCCCAAGTCTTTGCCACGACGGGTACGCACGGCGACTTTGCCGGCTTCTACCTCTTTGTCGCCACAGACCAACATGTAAGGGACACGACGTAAAGTGTGCTCGCGGATTTTAAAGCCTATCTTCTCATTTCTCAAGTCTGCTTTTACGCGAATGCCCGCATTTTGTAGTTTACGCGTCAATTCGTTAACGTATTCAGCCTGAGAATCAGTAATATTCATGACCACAACCTGCACCGGCGCAAGCCAGCTCGGGAAGAAGCCCGCAAACTCTTCGGTCAGGATGCCGATGAAGCGCTCCAGCGAACCAAGAATTGCGCGGTGAATCATTACCGGAACCTGTCGTTCGTTATTTTCACCCACATAAGAGGCGCTTAAACGCTGCGGCAGGGAGAAGTCCAGCTGTACAGTACCGCACTGCCATGCACGATCGAGGCAGTCATACAGGGTAAATTCAATTTTCGGACCGTAGAACGCGCCTTCACCCAGCTGATACTCAAACGGGATGTTGTTCTCTTCCAGCGCAACGGCCAGATCCGCTTCAGCACGATCCCAGGTCTCATCGCTACCGATGCGTTTTTCCGGGCGAGTCGACAGTTTGACGACGATTTTCTCGAAGCCAAAGGTGCTGTACATATCGTAGACCATACGAATACAGGCGTTCACTTCATCGCGAACCTGATCTTCAGTACAGAAGATATGGGCGTCGTCCTGAGTAAAGCCACGTACGCGCATCAGGCCATGCAGCGCGCCTGACGGTTCGTTACGATGGCAGCTACCGAATTCAGCCATACGTAACGGCAGATCGCGGTAGGATTTCAGACCCTGGTTGAAGATCTGTACGTGACCCGGGCAGTTCATCGGCTTGATGCAGTATTCACGGTTCTCAGAAGACGTGGTGAACATCGCATCTTTATAGTTGTCCCAGTGGCCGGTTTTTTCCCACAGCACACGGTCCATCATAAACGGACCTTTAACTTCCTGATACTGGTACTCTTTCAGCTTAGAACGCACAAAAGTTTCCAGTTCGCGGAAGATAGTCCAGCCATCGTTATGCCAGAATACCATACCCGGCGCCTCTTCCTGCATATGATACAGGTCGAGCTGCTTGCCGATTTTACGGTGATCGCGCTTAGCGGCTTCTTCCAGACGCTGCAGATAGGCATTTAAGGCTTTTTTATCTGCCCATGCGGTCCCGTAGATGCGCTGCAGCATTTTATTGTTGCTATCGCCGCGCCAGTAGGCGCCAGCGGTCTTCATCAGTTTGAAGTGATGGCAGAAACGCATATTCGGCACATGCGGTCCACGGCACATATCGACATATTCTTCATGATGATACAAACCGGGTTTGTCATCATGAGCAATGTTTTCATCAAGAATGGAGACTTTATAGCTCTCGCCGCGCTTCACGAAGGTTTCACGCGCTTCGTGCCAGCTGACTTTCTTCTTAATGACGTCGTAGTTTTTCTCGGCGAGCTCGTGCATACGCTTTTCGAGCGCGTCGATATCTTCCTGGGTCAGGGTATGGTCCAGATCGACATCATAGTAAAAACCATTGTCGACAACCGGGCCGATCGCCATTTTGGTATTTGGCCACAGCTGTTTAATTGCGTGCCCTAAAAGGTGCGCACAGGAGTGACGAATAATCTCAAGACCATCTTCATCTTTCGCGGTGATGATAGAGAGCGTCGCGTCGTTTTCAATTAAGTCACAGGCGTCGACCAGCTCGCCGTTGACACGACCCGCAATGGTGGCTTTCGCCAGACCGGGGCCAATATCCAAAGCGACGTCCATCGGGCTCACAGCATGATCAAAATGGCGTTGGCTGCCATCAGGAAGCGTAATTACAGGCATTTCATGTCCTTATTTGCAGTGGTGCCCCACACGAAAGAGCACATACAAAACAATATAATCATAATTATCAACATGTTCCGGCTCAGTTCCCGCTTCACTCTGCGAAAATATGCGCACGCTCGTTCACCGACGCGTACCCACCTGCAGCCGCCTGTTGATAACACCGACGGTTAGTTTACACATCATTACTGCGTGATTAAAGTCACATGAGACTAAATGGTTATTGTTGATGGGAAAAAAAAGGGGGGCGCGACTAACGCAGCGTAATTCTTTCGCAACAAGATGCACAACGCAGGACGGGATGACCCATAAAGGATATTTATGATTTCACATAAATAGTGAATGTTTAACCGAAAACGCGCAAAGCAAAACCGGTACAACATTACCCGGTTTGCTGCTTCACGAAATAATTAAAGGGGGATGTTAAATGGTGATGAAATATCAGGACCATTCCCCGGCAACAAGTTTATGAACATCAAAAGCATCGTTCATTGACTGCCCGGTTGATTGTGAACCCGGCGCAATGTTGGAACCCGCTTCGACATCGGTGGCTTTAGCAATGCCAACTTGCGTATGATCGTTATTACCCGGCTGCGGTGCGGGAGCGGCGGCAAATGCGCCAAAAGACAGCGTGCACAGCATCACGGCCGCGAGTGCGATTTTGCTATTTCTCATGATAGTCATTCTCTTATTTGTTTCAGGTAATAGAACGGAATCGTTATCTCCGCCTGTGTTCCACAGTATAGATCCAGATCACATTTTTGTCCGACCCAATATTTATCTTTTCGTGTCAAATTAACTGCATATTTGTCAGCAAAAAGACAATTATGAGGAAATTATGAAGGCCGGTTCTTTTTATAAAAAACAAAACAAGAGACCAAAAATAATAATGCCACTTTATGCCAAATTTAAAACAAACAGGCCGGAATATCCGGCCTGAAAATATTACATTTTATATCCGAGCGATAGCGTTGTACGACGATCGGTGTGTTCCGGTGCCGAGGATGGCGGTTCCGAGTTCCACGTCAGGTTATAGGCCACTTTGAGCGCAAAATGCGCATTGATCGCCACATTCAATGCACTTTCCGAGTTCAGCGTCGTATCTTCAGCGCCGAATACCGAAACGCCCTGGGTAAATCGGGCGTTATCGGTCATCTGCCAGGCATAAGTGCCGGAAGCGTAGCCCAGAGGCTGGGTATCGTTATCTCCATCGGTATACTCGTCGTAACGCACGCCGGGACCGAATTCGAAACGCAGGCTGTGTACCGGACCATTCATGATCTGCCGACCATAACCCGCGGTGAACACATCACGCTGCTGATAGCCATTGTAACGATCGGTCAGCCAGCTGGCCTGGCCAAAGATATAGTTCTGATCGGTCAGGTTATACCGGCTACGTCCACCCAACGCGTACTTTTCCGAAGAGCGCTGATCGTTTGACGATGTATTGCTGGCATTTCCCCACAGCGACCATGCGGTCGTATTGCCATACCAGGTCAACGTGGAGTCTGCGGTCATTGAGGAACTTTTCGTATTGCCGGACTGCGCCAGATAGCCGGCGTTAACAGTTCCTTCGAAAGGTTTTTTGGCAGAAGAAGGGTCATCCATGACAGTAAAAACGGAATCATCGGCCATTGCGTATGCAGACGCAAAGAGCCCCCCCGCCAGCATTGCCGCTGCGGGTACTGTCTTCAAAAGCTTCATTTAATTTTAAGTCCGTACAACCTATAAGGAGACCAGGAGGGTCCCGGAAACTTTCGCGAGGATCGCAGATTGCCGCTCCAGGAAAGGGAGTAAATTATAAAAAAGCACGATTAACTTAGCAATCAATTACTCTTTCGTTTTTTGTATAAGACCCTTCTTAAAACAATTTTTATTTCATAAAGATAAAAGCCAGGCCCGGCGAAAATCACTTGCGGCTTTCCCTCACCTCCTTTAAGTGCCATGCTTAAAATCAGAGCAGCTAAATTCGTATTATGGAGGAAACCGGATGACCAAAATCTATACGCTCACGTTAGCCCCCTCGCTCGACAGCGCCACGCAAACCCCGCAAATTTACCCGGAAGGCAAGCTGCGCTGTAGCGCCCCCGTATTTGAACCCGGAGGCGGCGGTATTAACGTGGCGCGAGCCATCACGTTTCTTGGCGGCAGCGCCACCGCTATCTTTCCCGTCGGCGGCGCAACGGGTGAACATCTGACCGCGCTGCTGACGGATGAGCATGTTCCCGTCGATACGGTAGAAACCCATGACTGGACGCGACAGAATCTTCACGTTCACGTGAACGTCAGCGGCGAACAGTATCGTTTCGTGATGCCGGGCGCGGCGTTAACCAAAGAAGAGCTTCATCTTCTGGAGCAAAAAGTTCTCGCCATTGCTCCAGGCTCGTTGCTGGTGATTAGCGGAAGCCTGCCGCCGGGCATCAGCGTCGAAAACCTGACGCAGCTGGTCAAAAACGCTCAGCAGCATGGCCTGCGCTGTATTGTTGATAGTTCCGGCGATGCGCTTGCCGCCGCGCTTAATGTCGGCAATATCGAGCTGGTTAAGCCGAACCAGAAAGAGCTCAGCGCGCTGGTACAGCGGGACCTGAGCCAACCGGATGATGTGCGTCTTGCCGCGCAGGAGCTTATTCGGTCAGGCAAAGTCCAGCGCGTTGTCGTCTCTTTGGGCGCACAGGGGGCGCTGGGTGTTGATATAAATGGAAGTGTCCAGGTCGTACCGCCGCCGATGAAAAGCCAGAGCACCGTCGGCGCCGGCGATAGCATGGTCGGCGCCATGACGTTAAGGCTGGCGGAAAATGCCTCACTTGAAGATATGGTTCGCTTTGGGGTGGCGGCGGGTAGCGCGGCAACGATAAATCAGGGCACCCGCCTTTGCTCGCTGGAAAATACGCAAAAAATCTACGACTACCTGCGCGGTTGATTACGCCTCACTCCCTCTGTCTTTACAGGGGGAGTCGCCAAATCAACAGGATGGTCTATGCTAAAAAGCCATGGATAACAATGGGGTGAAAAATGAGTAGCGAAATTACTGCCTGGGTGGTCACGGTTCGTTTTCACGAAGAGACGTTAACGGAAATTAATGAGCTTAGTAATCACCTGACTCGCGCCGGATTTACCCTGGTTTTAAACGATGATGAAGGCAACCCCCACGAGTTGGGAACCAACGTTTTTGGTCTGCTTTCCATGCAGAATGCCGAAGAGGTCAAAGCCTTGAGCGCGGGTTTAGCCGAAACTGCGCTGGGAAGAACCGTCGACGTTACCGTTGCCACATTCAGCGAGTGGTTAAAAGCTCAATAAGTGCGATTGACGCGACAGAAAACGTTCAGTTGTGCGTCAGTTCGAATTTTGCGCCTGGGTTATGCGCTAACCTTATGAAAAGTTGGCAAACATGGGGAGAGACGGCATGTGGCAAGCGATCGGCAAATTATTAAGCGATTTGCATACCGAAGCAGCTGAAATCGAACTGCGCAACGAACTACCCGGTGGCGAGATCCACGCGGCCTGGCATTTACGCTTCGGCGGCAGGGATTACTTCGTAAAGTGCGACGAACGTGAGCTTTTACCCATCTTCACGGCCGAGGCAGACCAGCTTGAGCTACTGTCACGCAGCAAAACCGTGAACGTACCGCAGGTTTTTGCCGTAGGCAGCGACCGGGATTACAGCTTTCTGGTGATGGAATACCTCCCTCCTCGCCCGCTGGATGCGCACAGCGCTTTCCTGTTAGGCCAGCAAATCGCCCATTTACACCAATGGAGCGACCAACCGCAGTTTGGTCTGGATTTTGACAACGACCTTTCCACAACGCCTCAGCCGAACGCCTGGCAACGTCGCTGGTCTACGTTCTTCGCCGAACAACGCATAGGCTGGCAGCTGGAGCTGGCCGCCGAGAAAGGTCTGCATTTTGGCGATATCGATAGTCTTGTCGATACCGTCCAGCAGCGGTTGAGCAATCATCAACCGCAGCCGTCGCTGCTCCACGGCGATTTATGGTCCGGTAACTGCGCGCTCGGGCCTGACGGGCCATACATTTTCGACCCGGCCTGCTACTGGGGCGATCGCGAGTGCGATCTGGCGATGCTGCCGCTGCATCCGGAACAGCCGCCGCAAATCTACGATGGCTATCAATCCGTTTCGCCGCTGCCGTCCGGTTTTCTCGAGCGGCAGCCAATTTACCAGCTCTATACGCTGCTGAATCGGGCTATCCTGTTTGGCGGCCAGCACCTGGTGACGGCCCAAAAAGCGCTTGATGACGTCTTAATGGAAAAGGCCCCGTAAGGGGCCTTGTTTCTGCGGGTTAGTTAATTTGAACACCTTTCATGCGGAACTGAATAGTCATGGTAATACCGCTCCCCGGTTTACCCGGCTCATAGCGCCATTTGCGTAAGGCGCTTTTCACTTCACGTTCAAACATATTGGCTGGCTGGGCCGAAAGGATCTGCACGTTATCCACGCGCCCATCCGCTGTCACGTCAAACTTAACCCGTACGCTTCCTTCAATCCGCAGCGCCTGGGCACGTGCCGGATAGGTCGGCTCTCCGCGGCTTAACGCCCGCGGTCCCGAAGGCGCCGTGACGGTTGGTTTAGCGGTAGCGGTTGAAGTGCTCGGCGCGGTACGCGCTGGCGCCGTATTTGCATTTTCAAACGGCGAGGCCGGGCGCGTCTCCGCCGGTTTTACATCCCGCTTCGGTTGCTCAACTTTTTTTTCCGGCTTTGGTTTAGGCTTTGGCTTCGGTTTAGGCTTCGGTTTATGGATAACCACCGGCGCCTCTTTTGGCGGTTCCGGAAGCGCTTCCGGCTCAGGCTCGGGTTCCGGTTCAACAACGGGTTCTACGACCGGCTGCGCCGCCTGAGGCGGTTCCAGATCTGCCGGGGCTACCATAGTGATCTCAATGGGTTGCGATGGCGAAGGCCGTTCAATAACCTGATGTACCGAAGTATAGAGCAACGCCGCGACAACACCGCCGTGGATAACCACGGACAGTAGCGTAGGCCACGGAAAGCGGCGAGGTAAATCAAAGGTCATTGCGCTCATAGTCGTTTCTGTTGAAAAATGATGTCCCGATTTTAAATGCAAATAGCAATCATATTCAACTAAGGTTGTTGGCTTGTATCAAAATTTGCCCTGTTTTCTGACAAAAAGCCTCCGGAGCATGGCATTCTGAGGATCGTCAGCATCTTTGCATTGCAGTCAACGACGGTTTCACTTAACGTGATTCGCCAATTTATTGATAAGGAGCCATGCCGTGCTTTACGTTATCTACGCTGAAGATATCGCCGACTCTCTGGAAAAACGGACGTCGGTACGTCCCGCCCACCTGGCGCGTTTGCAATTATTACATGATGAAGGTCGTTTACTGACCGCAGGCCCAATGCCTGCCGTAGACAGTAATGAACCCGGCGCGGCGGGCTTTACCGGCTCAACGGTCATTGCGGAATTTGAATCACTGGAAGCGGCGCAATCATGGGCCAATGACGATCCCTATATTGCCGCAGGGGTTTATCAGAAAGTGTCGGTCAAACCGTATAAGAAAGTCTTTTAGAATCTAAAATTTTTAGGCAATAAGAGTGCGTTAAAAGTTTTATCTATGGCGATCGTTCATGAGAGGACGCTTCCGTGTCCGCGAGTACGCAATGGTCGCCATCCTTATTTCCCTTCACCTTCTCGATTCCAGCAGTCGCTGTAAGCAACGTCATGATGATAACCGTTGCCGGCGGCGCATCAGCACCGCCGACTTGCTGTTGTTGATTAGCTATTGGAGTGCAGCGTGCCTTTGAGACCATGTGGTTCCGAGCGAAGATATTGTGGCGGAACGCTCACATGGGCTCCCAGAGCGGCAGCTGCCTGCCAGGGCCAGTGCGGATTGTAGAGCGCCGCGCGGGCAATGGCGATGAGATCGGCGTCGCCATGGCTTAACGCATCTTCCGCCTGCTGGGGTTCCGTCACTAAGCCCACCCCAATCACCGGGATATTCACCCTCTCCCGGATTTCACGGGCAAACGGCAGCTGATAGCCCGGGCCAACCTGAATCGCCTGATGAGGCGACAATCCACCGCTGGAAACATGAATATAGTCGCAGCCGAGAGCCTCAAGCTTCTGGCTGAAGAGAATTGATTGTGCATTATCCCAGCCGCCATCAACCCAATCGGTCGCAGAAAGTCGCACTCCCACCGCGATGTCCTGACCGACAGCCTCGCGAATGGCCTGAAAGACTTCGAGCGGGAAACGCAAGCGGTTCTCCAGAGACCCGCCATACTCGTCGGTGCGCTGGTTACTGAGCGGAGAAAGGAACTGATGAAGCAGGTAACCATGAGCAGCATGCATTTCAATCAACTCGATACCCATCCGCTCAGCGCGTCTGGCGCTGTCTGCGAATGCCTGCTTGATGCGTTTCATCTGGTCCTGAGTAAGCTCAACCGGAGGACGATCGCCCTCGCCATAGGCCAGCGCTGATGGCGCAACCGCGTCCCATCCGCCAGCATCATGTGCCAGCTGTTGTCCCCCCAGCCAGGGGGCTGCGGAAGATGCTTTTCTCCCGGCATGGCCCAGTTGGATGCCGATGGGGATTGAAGAGTACTGGCGTATATCTTTCAGTACGGTGTGTAATGCGGCTTCCGTTTCGTCATCCCATAAGCCTATATCAGCCGGGGTGATTCGCCCTGCTGGCTCGACAGCGCTGGCTTCGATAATCAGTAAACCTGCGCCGGAAAAAGCCAGTTGTCCAAGATGGATACGATGCCATGCCGTCGCCTTTCCATTGTCGGCGGAATACTGACACATTGGAGCAATGACAATGCGATTCTCAAGTTCCAGCTTACCGATTCGCAGCGGACTAAAAAGTTGACTCATAGATACCTCTCAATAATAGAAGCCTTACGGACATTATAAGTAGCATGTGTTGATGCATGGTACTTCCCGTTTTTTGCGTTTATACGCGTTGAGCCAGCCTTATGAGCCGGGAAAAGGTGTTGTGGCGATGAGCCTTCCTGTCAGCATTCGGCTAATGCAAACAATAACGCAGGATCCGTTGCGAAAAAGGGTTTCGCTGGCTAAAGAAAGAGGGTGTCAATATAAGAGTATGCTCACAACGAAACGCGGATAAAACAGAGGCACCGCGAACGGTGCCTTTTGTTTCGACTCTCAAAACTCAGAGAAGGTGAACAGCAGAGAGTGACGTTGCCGTTTAACCAGCTCCTTTCTGATGGAGAGGATGCGCATATTGCGACGCGATTGGCCTTCCAGCCAGCGTGCTTTACGGCGACTCACCTGTCTAAGCATGCGCCAGCGCCCTACTTCCGTTCTACTACGCTTCATTGCAACTACTCTACGAGTGAAAACAGCCTGCATTATAGACCGATGAATCGGGCTAACCAACGCTTTCGCTGCGTTTTTATTTGCCAGATGGATGTTGATGCGTAAACTCATGTCATCAAGTCATTCAAAAGGATTTTTCATCTATGACAACCTTTTACACGGTGGTGAACTGGCTAGTTATACTCGGTTACTGGCTACTTATCGCCGGTGTAACATTACGGATATTAATGAAAAGACGCGCGGTACCGTCAGCGATGGCGTGGCTGCTGATCATTTATATCCTTCCGCTGGTAGGGATTATCGCCTATCTCTCGTTTGGCGAACTGCATCTGGGTAAACGTCGCGCCGAGCGCGCGCGGGCCATGTGGCCATCGACGGCTAAGTGGTTGAAGGATCTTAAGGCCTGCAAGCATATCTTTGCCGAGGATAATAGCCCGGTCGCGGAATCCTTGTTCAAGCTCTGCGAACGTCGTCAGGGAATTGGTGGCGTTAAAGGCAACCAGCTACAGCTGCTTACCGAATCCGATGACGTCATGCAGGCGCTGATTCGCGATATTCAGCTCGCTCGTCATAATATCGAGATGGTGTTCTATATCTGGCAGCCCGGCGGCATGGCCGATAAAGTCGCAGAGTCATTAATGGCGGCAGCGCGGCGCGGCGTGCACTGCCGGCTGATGCTGGACTCCGCGGGGAGCGTGGCTTTCTTCCGCAGCCCCTGGGCCGCCATGATGCGTAATGCCGGAATTGAAGTCGTCGAAGCGCTGAAGGTTAACCTGATGCGCGTCTTTCTGCGCCGTATGGACCTGCGTCAGCACCGCAAAATGGTCATGATCGATAACTATATTGCCTATACCGGCAGTATGAATCTGGTCGATCCGCGTTTCTTTAAGCAGGACTCCGGCGTAGGCCAGTGGATCGATCTGATGGCACGAATGGAAGGCCCGGTCGCGACAGCCATGGGCATTGTCTACTCCTGCGACTGGGAGATTGAAACCGGAAAACGTATTTTGCCTCCGCCGCCGGACGCGAACATTATGCCGTTTGAAGAGGCCAGCGGGCATACGATTCATACCATTGCCTCGGGCCCGGGATTCCCGGAAGACCTGATCCATCAGGCTCTGCTGACTGCCGCTTATGCAGCCAAAGAGCATTTGATCATGACGACACCTTATTTTGTGCCCAGCGACGATCTACTGCACGCCATCTGCACTGCCGCCCAGCGCGGCGTTGACGTCAGCATTATTTTGCCGCGCAAGAACGACTCGCTGCTGGTCGGCTGGGCCAGCCGCGCTTTCTTTACCGAGCTGCTGGCTGCCGGGGTGAAAATCTATCAGTTTGAAGGCGGTCTGCTGCATACCAAGAGCGTGCTGGTTGATGGCGAACTTAGCCTCGTGGGTACCGTTAACCTCGATATGCGTAGCCTGTGGCTTAACTTCGAGATCACGCTGGTGATTGACGATGCCGGTTTCGGCAGCGATCTGGCCGCGGTGCAGGATGATTATATTTCCCGCTCGCGCCTGCTGGACGCCAGGCTGTGGTTAAAACGTCCGCTGTGGCAACGGATCGCCGAGCGACTGTTTTACTTCTTCAGTCCGTTGCTGTAAAACGTGCCAATCAGATGTTTAATGGGTAGCAATCATGGATATGGATTTAAATAACCGCCTGACCGAAGACGAAACGCTTGAACAGGCCTACGACATTTTCCTTGAACTGGCCGTCGATAACCTCGACCCGGCGGATGTCATTCTGTTCAACCTGCAGTTTGAAGAGCGCGGCGGCGCCGAGCTGTTTGACCCAGCACCGGACTGGGAAGAGCACGTGGATTTCGACCTCAATCCTGACTTCTTCGCTGAAGTGGTGATTGGCCTGGCCGATGAAGATGGCGGCGAAATTAACGATATTTTTGCACGCGTGCTGCTTTGCCGCGAGAAAGACCACAAGCTCTGCCATATCCTGTGGCGCGAATAAGCTCTTTCTTAAGCAAATAGCTAATAAAAGAAGAAGCCTGCCTGAGTGAATCAGCGCAGGCTTTTTTATTTATTCCGGCAGTTCGCTGCCGCAAGCATTGCAGTAGCGAGCACCTTTTTCATGAGCGTGATGCTGACAGTGCGGACACTGGCGCTGCGTGCGGCGATTCTGAAAGGCGGCGGTCATATGGCTGGTAATTAAGCCGGTAGGGATCGCAATAATCGAGTAGCCAATTAAGATAAGTATGGATGCCAAAATGCGCCCCAGCGGCGTATGCGGCGTAATATCGCCATACCCTACCGTGGTTATCGTCACTATCGCCCAGTAAACCGACGCATTTAGCGTAGTAAAACCGTATCGCGGCCCCTCAACCAGATACATCAGGGAGCCAAAGATCACCATCACAATGGCAATAAAAGAATAGAACAGGATCAGCTGGTGGCGTGCGCTGACGATAGCGGACCAGAAAATATTCAGCGACGGCATAAAGCGCAGTAGCTTAAGGATGCGCAACGCCCGGATGGCGCGCATCGCCCGCCAGGCAAACACGTACTCAATACTGATCTCGGGCCATAGCCACATAACATAAAGCGGTAAAATGGTGGCCAGGTCAATAATTCCCCAGAAGCTGAAAATATACTTTAGCGGATTCGGCCAGCTGATAATGCGCAGAAAATACTCAAAAGTAAAAACCGCCGTGACGATAAGTTCGAGCCAGACGAAAATATGCCATTCGTCTAATGTCAGATGATATTGCGTACCGAGCCCGGACTCGATAAATATCACCAGCACGCTGAGCAGGGCAAATATGCCGCAAAGTCCCTCAAAATGACGACCGGAACGGCGATTTTGATCGAAGAGTAAATGATACAGCCGCAGACGAGCGGCATGAATATGAAAAGCCACGTAAACCTCGCTAATAAAAGGGCTGACTTACGTCAGCCCCAGAGATTATAACGGGTCTACCTTCAGGCAGGAAACCGCATGGCGGAAACTGCCCTCCAGCACCGGTCGCGTTTTTGCGCACTCCGGCCCGGCGATGGGGCATCTGGTACGGAATACGCATCCCGACGGCGGATTAATCGGCGAGGGCAGCTCCCCTTCCAGCAGCTGGATCGTTTTATTCTTTTCCTTATCGGGGTCCGGCACCGGCACCGCCGACATCAACGCTTTGGTATAGGGGTGCAGCGGATTATGGTACACCTCATCGTAGGTGCCCAGCTCCACGGCATGACCAAGATACATCACCAGCACGCGGTCGGAAATATGCTTTACGACCGCCAAATCGTGGGCGATGAAAATCAGCGACAGCCCCATTTCCCGCTGCAGCTGCTGCAGCAGGTTAACCACCTGTGCCTGAATCGACACGTCCAGCGCGGAGACCGGCTCATCGCAGATAATGAGCTTCGGTTCAAGAATTAGCGCGCGCGCAATACCGATACGCTGACACTGGCCGCCGGAGAATTCATGCGGATAGCGGTTAATCAGGTTCGGCAGCAGGCCCACTTTCATCATCATCGCCTTCACGCGGTCACGAACTTCCTGTCGCGCCATTTTTGGATGATAGGTGCGCAGCGGCTCGGCAATAATTTCCCCGATCGTCATGCGCGGATTGAGCGACGCCAGCGGATCCTGAAAGATCATCTGAATATCGCTACGCACGTCGCGCCACTCTTCGGCCTTCATGCCAAGTAAATCTTTGCCCAACCAGGCGACTTTACCGTCGGTGGCTTTCACCAGACCAATGATCGCGCGCGCGAACGTCGACTTTCCGCAGCCTGACTCCCCGACCACGCCCAGGGTTTCCCCTTCATACAGACGCAGCGTCACGCCATCTACCGCTTTCAGCGTTTTTGACGGCTGCCAGAACCACTGTTTACCGTCTTTAATATCAAAGTGCACCTTCAAATCGGCGATTTCGAGCAGGACTTTTCTTTGTTCCGTTACGGCGTTCATAGCAAATCCCCCACCGGTTGAAAGCAGGCGCGCAGGCGGCCAGGTGCAAACTCCTCCAGAGGCGGAGCGCTATTGCAAATCTCCATCGCATGCGGGCAACGCGGCTGGAATGGACAGCCCTTAGGCAGACGCAGCAGGTTCGGCGGGTTACCGGGAATCGTCAGCAGGGCATCGCCTTCCGCATCCAGCCTCGGTACTGCATTGAGCAGTCCGATGGAATACGGATGCGAGGGTTGGTAAAAGACGTCACGCGCCTCGCCATACTCCATGGTACGCCCGGCATACATCACCAGCACCTTGTCGCAGATGCCGGCGACAACGCCCAGGTCGTGGGTAATCATGATGATTGCGGTATTAAATTCGCGCTTAAGCTCATTGAGAAGCGTCATGATTTGCGCCTGTACGGTCACGTCCAGCGCCGTGGTCGGTTCATCGGCGATCAGCAGCTTGGGCCGGCACAGCAGCGCCATCGCAATCATCACGCGCTGGCGCATCCCGCCGGAAAACTCGTGTGGGTACATTTTCATCCGCTTGCGCGCTTCCGGCATTTTGACCGCATCCAGCATTTTCACCGACTCTTCAAACGCTTCGGCTTTACTCAGCGCTTTGTGCAGCATCAGAACTTCCATCAGCTGCTCGCCTACCCGCATATAGGGATTGAGCGAGGTCATCGGGTCCTGAAAAATCATGGAGATCTGCTCGGCGCGCAGCTTATTCAGTTCGCGCTCCGGGAGGTTAAGGATCTCCTTACCGTTAAAGGTCGCTGAACCCCCGATGCGACCGTTTGCCGCCAGCAGGCCCATCAGCGCAAAAGCGGTCTGCGACTTACCGGAACCGGACTCGCCCACGATGCCTAAGGTTTCCCCGGCCCGCAGATTGAAATTGAGATCGTTGACCGCGGTCACATCGCCATCGGGGGTACCAAAGGTGACGCGGAGATCTTTCACATCCAGAAGCAATCCGGATTGTTGGGCAGTCTGCGGCGTTTTCGCCGTTTCAATCGTACTCATGACGGCGCTCCTTAGCGGTCTTTCGGGTCGAGGGCATCACGCAGGCCATCGCCGATAAAGTTAAAACAAAACAGCGTAACTACCAGGAAACCGGCAGGAAACAGTAGCAGCCACGGCGACACTTCCATCGAGTTGGCGCCATCGCTGAGCAGCGCGCCCCAGCTGCTTAACGGCTCCTGGGTCCCCAGACCGAGGAAACTTAAGAAGGATTCAAACAGAATCATGCTTGGGACCAGCAGTGAGGCATACACCACAACCACTCCAAGCACGTTAGGCACGATATGGCGGATAACGATATTGCGCGTTGAAACGCCGCCGACCTGCGCAGCCTCAATGAATTCTTTCCGCTTCAGGCTCAAGGTCTGACCGCGAACGATACGCGCCATATCCAGCCAGGAGACCATGCCTATAGCCACGAAAATCAGCAGGATATTCTGGCCAAAGAAGGTCACCAGCAGAATGACGAAGAACATAAACGGGAAGGAGTTGAGGATTTCCAGCAGGCGCATCATCACCGAATCCACTTTGCCGCCCAGATAGCCAGAAAGCGAACCGTAAAGCGTTCCCAGAATCACCGCCACCAGCGCAGCAGCAACGCCGACCATCAATGAGATACGCCCGCCGATAGCCACGCGCACCAGCAGATCGCGGCCGGAAGAGTCGGTACCAAAGTAGTGGCCGGACTCCATGTCGGGCGCGCTGGACATCATGCCCCAGTCGGTATCGTAATAGGAGAACTGCGTTACCATCGGCGCGATGGTAACGAACAGCGCAATAATCACCAGCACAATCAGGCTGGCAACCGCGGCGCGGTTATGCATAAAGCGGCGGCGGGCATCCTGCCAGAGGCTACGCCCCTCGACTTCCAGTTTTTCACTGAAGTTTTCCAGCGCCTCGTTGTTTTTCTTACTTAACATCATGGCGAACCCCAGCGTCAGTAACGAATTTTCGGATCGATAACGGCATACAGCACGTCAACAATCGCGTTAAACAGAATGGTCAATGCGCCCACCAGAATGGTCAGGCTGAGCACCAGCGAGTAGTCGCGGTTCAGCGCGCCGTTGACGAACAGCTGACCGATTCCCGGCAGACCATAAATCGTTTCGATAACCATTGAGCCGGTGATAATACCGACGAAGGCGGGCCCCATATAGGAAAGTACCGGCAGCAGCGCAGGCTTTAAGGCATGGCGCAGAATAATACGGCGCATCGGCAAGCCTTTTGCCCTGGCGGTGCGGATGAAGTTAGAGTGCAAAACCTCGATCATCGAACCGCGGGTAATACGCGCGATACTGGCTATATAGGCTAACGACAGAGCGACCATCGGCAAAATCATATATTGCAGCGCCCCGCCGTTCCATCCCCCGCCCGGCAACCAGTGCAGCGTAATGGCGAATATCATGACCAGCAGTGGCGCCACCACGAAACTCGGTATCACGACCCCGGTCATTGCTATCCCCATCACGGCAAAATCCCATTTCGTATTTTGCTTCAATGCTGCAATAACCCCGGCCGTCACGCCGAGCACCACCGCCAGAAAAAACGCGGCGAAGCCTAATTTGGCTGACACCGGGAAGCTGGAGGCCACCAGATCGTTGACAGAATAATCTTTATATTTAAAAGAAGGACCGAAATCACCGTGCGCCAGCTGCTTCAGGTAGTTGAAGTACTGAGTCATGATGGGGTCGTTTAAATGGTATTTTGCTTCAATATTCGCCATGACTTCCGGCGGCAGCGTGCGTTCACCGGTAAAAGGGCTTCCCGGCGCAAGACGCATCATGAAGAAAGAGATAGTAATAAGAATAAATAGCGTCGGAATCGCTTCCAGACAGCGACGTAAGATAAATTTTAACATTGCCCGTACCTTCTGGCGTGTGCCTTCAATAGTGCGATGAAATAAGACACCGTGAGGCAGGCAATGATGCCTGCCTCACGTATTGCCATTAGTGCTTCACAATGTACATATTTCTTGTGTAAGTATTATCCAGCGGATCTTTACCGGTATACCCACCTACCCACGGCTTAACCAAACGGGCGTTAACATAATAGAAGACCGGTACAATGACGGAGTCTTTATCCAGCTGCTGCTCGGATTGTGCATAGAGATCCGCGCGCTTTGCTTCATCGCTGGTTTTCAGCGCTTCGGCAATAATCTTGTCGAAAGCCGGGCTCTTATAATGCGAAGTGTTGTTTGAGCTGTCGCTCAGCATGGTATTCAGGAAGGAAGTGGGTTCGTTGTAGTCCGCGCACCAGCCGGCGCGTGCGACATCGAAGGTACCCTGATGGCGATTATCGAGGAAGGTTTTCCATTCCTGATTTTCCAGCTTCACGTTGACACCGAGATTTTTCTTCCAGATCGAAGCCACGGCGATAGCCAGTTTTTTGTGCAGATCGGAAGTGTTATAGAGCAGATTGAAAGTCAGCGGCTTGTCAGCAGAATAGCCGGCTTCGGTCAGCAGTTTTTTCGCTTCTTCATTACGTTTTTCCTGTGACCACTTGAACCACTCAGGTTCGATGAGCTTCATGCCATCGGTATACGGCGGCGTATAGCTATAGGCTGGCAGGTCGCCCTGGTTTTTCACTTTATTGACAATAATGTCGCGGTCCAGCGCCATCTTCAGCGCGGTACGCACGCGAACATCGGTAAACGGCGCTTTCTGGTTATTGATTTCGTAGTAATAAGTACACAGATACGGATCGACGTGAACTTCTTGCGGGATCTCTTTTTTCAGTTTCTGGAACAGTTCGATCGGCATATTGTTATAGGTCATATCGATTTCGCCGCTGCGGTAGCGGTTGACGTCGGTGACTTCAGAAGCGATCGGCAAAAAGGTAACCTGATTAATAACGGTTTTGCCGTTATCCCAGTAGTTAGCATTACGTTCCAGTACAATACGTTCGTTCACTACCCAGTCTTTTAATTTATACGCGCCGTTGCTGACGATATTGGCCGGCTGGGTCCATTTGTCACCAAATTTCTCAATAGCGGCTTTAGGAACTGGAGAAACGGATGGGTGCACGAGAAGTTTGTAGAAATAAGGTACCGGTTCGCTAAGGGTCACTTCGAAGGTATGATCGTCCAGCGCTTTGACGCCCAGATCGGTTGCTGGCTTTTTCCCGGCGATGATGTCGTCAACGTTGGCCAGGTGACCGTACTGTAAATAACTTGCATAAGGCGAGGCTGTTTTCGGATCCGCCAGACGCTGCCAGCTATAAACAAAATCTTGCGCGGTAACCGGCGAACCGTCGGACCACTTAGCATCTTTACGCAGATGGAAGGTCCAGACTTTAAAATCTTTGTTGTCCCATTTTTCCGCCACACCCGCCACCGGATGGCCATCAAGGTCGCTTACCAACAGCCCTTCAAACAAATCGCGGCTAATATTGGACTCCGGCACGCCTTCAATTTTGTGCGGATCGAGAGACTGAACTTCGGAGCCGTTGTTACGTACCAGCGTTTGTTTATCCGCCAGCTGTACCCCTGCCGGTACATCTGCCGCCACCGCGGCGTTGATTGTCATTAATGCAGAGAGTACGCCTGCGGCTACCAGGCTTTTTTTCGTGATGATGGTCATGTGTTTGTTACTCCACTCATTATAATTACTGGCTATTTAACCAGCCTGTTTTCTCTTTTCTGGATTCTGAACAGTGCAGGAGTTTATGCAGCTGCCAGCGAGTACTGCTTGCTATCACCGACTTATTTATTACGACCGCTCAAACGGCAGCCTTGACGTCGATTCTTACCCCCCTGTCCGGGGGCGATTTTAAGTCGCAATGAGCTATTTAATAAGAATTCTCATTTGCGCATGAATTCACTAAAGATCACGCCGGAAAGTACCAAAACGCTTTATTGTCCGCCAATGCAATTTGCAAATATGTTACCGGATTCTCTTTTGTCGCCCGTTTATTGCGATAGCCGTGTCAGCATCATGCAGGACAATGTTAATAAAATTGTTATTTATCATAATGATAAAAGATAACACTCGCGTTGAATGCCAAATCTCAGTGAATCGATGAAATTTTGTACGAAAATTTAACATTCGCTTATTATTTAGCACATTCATCTGCTTCACGAGATAAATTACTAATATCATTTCGATTATCAGACGGCAAGCGCCAGAGAATGATGTGAAGAAAATAACAGTAGCGACTGTGGGTAAAACGGCAGGAAAGACGTAAATTACAGGGGTAATTAACTGAAAATAAATAACATTATCAGGCATTAAAAAAACGTATACCAGCCAGATAAATCACCTTTTTTGATATGTTTTACTGATATTTAGCAAACGCGGGACAATGAGCCCCGCGCACAAAGCGATGCAGGTTAATTCACCAGCCCTGGAAACAGCGCCTTTATACCGGTCACGATAAACTCAATCCCGAGAGCCATCAGCAACAGTCCCATAATACGGGTAATTACGTTGATACCGGTTTGACCAAGTAAACGAACCAGCCAGGGGGCCATACGGAAAATGCCCCAGCAGCACAGCGCAAAAAGCGCGATAGCGACGGAAAAGCCAACAAAGTGGGCGACACTGTGATAGCGCGTTCCCCAGACAATAGTCGAACTGATGGCCCCGGGACCGGCCATCAGGGGCAGCGCCAGCGGCACCACGCCAATACTCTCGCGAATGGCCGTTTCTGATTTTTCTTGCTTGTTCTGTTTATCCTCGCCCAGCTTGCCGCTAATCATCGACATGGCAATGGTGACGACCAGAATCCCGCCGGCAATGCGGAAAGAATCAATGGAAATGCCGAAGACCTGCAGAATTGCATCGCCCAAAAACAGCGACGTGAGCAGGATAATGGCGACGGACAGGTTGGCGGTCAGGTTGGTTTTGTTGCGTACGGCCGCCGTCTGGTAGCTGGTCATACTAATGAACACCGGGATAATGCCAACCGGGTTTACCAGCGCAAATAACCCAATAAAAAATTTAAAGTAGGCTGAAAAATCGAACAACGACTGAATCACAGGGCGCTCCGCAGCATCATAAAAATGGCTGTTGACAGTTACCAGCATAAAATATCCGCGAGAAGATACGCTGTTTGATAGCATAATTCATCTCTATTCATCTGGAAGTACATAATAAGGCTGGAATGTTATTTATTTGTTTACGCAATGCTATTTAGTCATTTAATTAGCATACCGTATCATTACACTTGAGCAAATTGGTCAAAAAATGACCTGCTGAAAGGTATCAGCTTTGCCGATTATTGATTTAGATCACATAATTTGTACTCAGAAGTGAGTAACCTTGTTTACACACAGAGAGGAGGCACAACAGCGGTACCTGAAAGAAAAAACAAAAGCTTTTTTAGTCAATCGGTGAAGTCAGAAGCACAAAATTCTTTACGTTAACATTTAAATGCAAGCAGTTAACACACTGTCTATACTGTCGAATCGAGCTACTGATTCACTAAAAAAGTTTAACATTATCAGGAGAGCATTATGGCTGTTACTAATGTCGCTGAACTTAACGCACTCGTAGAGCGCGTAAAAAAAGCCCAGCGTGAATATGCCAGTTTCACTCAAGAACAAGTAGACAAAATCTTCCGCGCCGCCGCTCTGGCCGCTGCAGATGCTCGAATCCCTCTCGCTAAGATGGCCGTTGCCGAATCCGGCATGGGCATCGTCGAAGATAAAGTGATCAAAAACCACTTTGCTTCCGAATACATCTATAACGCCTATAAAGATGAAAAGACCTGCGGCGTCCTGTCTGAAGATGACACCTTTGGTACTATTACAATCGCTGAACCGATTGGTATCATCTGCGGTATCGTCCCGACCACTAACCCGACTTCAACCGCTATCTTTAAATCTCTGATTAGCCTGAAGACTCGTAACGCCATCATCTTCTCCCCGCATCCGCGTGCTAAAGATGCAACCAATAAAGCAGCTGATATCGTACTGCAGGCGGCTATCGCTGCCGGCGCGCCGAAAGATCTGATTGGTTGGATTGACCAGCCTTCCGTAGAACTGTCCAATGCGCTGATGCATCACCCGGATATCAACCTGATCCTCGCCACCGGCGGTCCGGGCATGGTTAAAGCAGCGTACAGCTCTGGTAAACCAGCAATCGGCGTAGGCGCGGGTAACACTCCCGTTGTTATCGACGAAACGGCTGATATCAAACGCGCCGTCGCATCCGTACTGATGTCTAAAACCTTCGATAACGGCGTTATTTGTGCTTCCGAGCAGTCCGTAGTCGTTGTAGATTCCGTATACGACGCCGTTCGCGAACGTTTCTCCAGCCACGGCGGCTACCTGCTGCAGGGCCAGGAGCTGAAAGCGGTTCAGAATATCATTCTGAAAAATGGCGCGCTGAACGCCGCTATCGTTGGTCAACCTGCGTATAAAATCGCTGAGCTGGCAGGCTTCACCGTTCCTGTGTCCACCAAGATTCTGATTGGTGAAGTCACCGACGTTGATGAAAGCGAGCCGTTTGCCCACGAAAAACTGTCCCCGACACTGGCGATGTATCGTGCGAAGAACTTCGAAGACGCGGTTGATAAAGCTGAAAAACTGGTTGCTATGGGCGGTATCGGCCACACCTCCTGCCTGTATACCGACCAGGATAACCAGCCAGAACGCGTTGCTTACTTCGGTCAGTTGATGAAAACCGCACGTATCCTGATCAACACCCCTGCTTCTCAGGGTGGTATCGGTGACCTGTATAACTTCAAACTCGCACCTTCCCTGACTCTGGGTTGTGGTTCATGGGGTGGTAACTCCATCTCGGAAAACGTTGGTCCTAAGCACCTGATCAACAAGAAAACCGTTGCTAAGCGAGCTGAAAACATGTTGTGGCACAAACTTCCGAAATCTATCTACTTCCGTCGTGGCTCACTGCCAATCGCGCTGGATGAAGTGATTACTGATGGTCACAAACGCGCGCTGATCGTCACCGACCGTTTCCTGTTTAACAACGGCTACGCAGACCAGATCACTTCTGTACTGAAAGCGGCCGGCGTTGAAACAGAAGTTTTCTTTGAAGTGGAAGCTGACCCGACTCTGACCATCGTCCGTAAAGGCGCTGAGCTGGCGAACTCTTTCAAACCGGACGTGATTATCGCCCTGGGCGGCGGTTCCCCGATGGACGCGGCGAAAATCATGTGGGTCATGTACGAACATCCGGAAACCCACTTCGAAGAGCTGGCGCTGCGCTTTATGGATATCCGTAAGCGTATCTACAAGTTCCCGAAAATGGGCGTTAAAGCCAAAATGGTGGCGATCACCACCACATCTGGCACCGGCTCTGAAGTCACGCCGTTCGCCGTTGTTACCGATGATGCCACCGGGCAGAAATACCCGCTGGCTGACTATGCCCTGACTCCGGATATGGCGATTGTTGATGCTAACCTGGTCATGGAAATGCCGAAATCCCTGTGTGCTTTCGGTGGTCTGGATGCGGTGACCCATGCGCTGGAAGCTTACGTTTCCGTACTGGCCTCCGAGTTCTCCGACGGTCAGGCTCTGCAGGCGCTGAAGCTGCTGAAAGAAAACCTGCCGGCGTCTTACCATGAAGGTTCTAAGAACCCGGTAGCGCGTGAGCGCGTACACAGTGCTGCAACGATCGCCGGTATTGCGTTTGCTAACGCCTTCCTGGGTGTATGTCACTCCATGGCGCACAAGCTGGGTTCTCAGTTCCACATTCCTCACGGTCTGGCGAACGCCCTGTTGATCAGCAACGTTATCCGCTATAACGCCAACGACAACCCGACCAAACAGACGGCATTCAGCCAGTACGACCGTCCGCAGGCCCGTCGTCGCTATGCGGAAATCGCTGACCACCTGGGTCTGACTGCACCGGGTGACCGCACCGCAGCGAAAATCGAAAAACTGCTTGGCTGGCTGGAAGAAATTAAAGCTGAACTGGGTATTCCTAAGTCTATCCGCGAAGCTGGCGTGCAGGAAGCTGACTTCCTGGCCCACGTTGATAAGCTGTCTGAAGACGCATTCGATGACCAGTGCACCGGCGCCAACCCGCGCTATCCGCTGATTGCCGAGCTGAAACAGATTCTGCTGGATACCTACTACGGTCGTCATTACGTCGAAGGCGGCGTGGAAGAGAAGAAAGAAGCCGTGCCGGGTAAAGCTGAGAAAAAAGCGAAGAAATCCGCTTAATCTCACCGTAGTCAAGAACGTTAATACCAGCCCCATCTTATGATGGGGCTTTTTTTATCTCCGCCGTTCAGCGGCCCACATAAGGCCTCAGACGGCCGAAATGTATAATCAAGGGGTCAGCGTTGAGGAATAAAAAAAGGCGCTATATAAGCGCCTGAGAGGGTCTCACGGGAAGGTATTAGCAGGTGTGCTGTCTGTTCTGCACAAAGCTTAAAGAACCGACGCTCAACGCCTCCTTATAATGCTTGCGGCAGACGGACACATAGCGTTCATTACCGCCAATCACTACCTGTTCCCCCTCATTGTACGGCCGCCCCTCCTGGTCGAGGCGCAAAACCATACTCGCTTTACGACCGCAGAAACAGATAGTTTTTAATTCAACCAGCTTATCTGACCACGCCAGCAAATATTGACTGCCGGTAAAAAGTTCACCGCGAAAATCAGTACGCAGTCCATAGCACAGCACGGGAATATCCAGCTGGTCTACGACTTCAGACAGCTCATGGACCTGTTCGCGCGTCAAAAACTGGCTCTCATCAACTAATACGCAGTGAATCGGCTGACGTCTATGTTCGTCGGCAATGTCGGTAAATAACGCTGTCTGCGTATTATACAACCGCGCCGGCGAGGAGAGGCCAATCCTTGAACTCACTTTCCCTGAACCAAAGCGATCGTCAATCTCTGCGGTATAAACCAGAGTACGCATCCCTCGCTCCTGGTAATTGTATGAAGACTGCAACAGAGCGGTAGACTTGCCTGCATTCATTGCTGAATAGTAGAAATAAAGTTGTGCCATCGGCCGCGTAACCCCAATCAATGTGTTTTTTCGCAGCAAAATTGTATCATATATTCACTCACTATCAGCCCTCACCGTGTGGGTATTGCCGGGAATGTCCGGTCAACGAATGCCTGATAGATTAAGCATCTTAATTGAAGGGGAATGCCTGCTATTCGTGCGCCAACAGCGGTCCGCTCCCACATCGCTATTGCGCTTTTGTGCTTACCAGGCATTTTTCTGATAGCTATAACCGCGCTGGACAAGTGTTTTATATTAAACATCATCGCCGCTGCTGCGCTAATACTGACAATGATATTTATCCATGCAAAGTATAATTTTTCTCATCGCGTAACAGAAAAAGCATACTATCTCAGGGTTTTAGCTTATGTTTTCCACCGCGCTATAAGCAGGAAAGATGTGAACCCGCACATAAAATTTAAGTTAAATGAATTAATTCCCGAGACAAATAACAAGTTATTTTGACTTCCTTACATTCTCCCCTATTGCACATCTGAATTTATCGCTCTATTATTAGACCAACAAACCACCCCACAATATAAGTTTGAGATTACTACAATGAGCGAAGCACTTAAAATTCTGAACAACATCCGTACTCTTCGTGCACAGGCAAGAGAATGCACCCTTGAAACGCTCGAAGAAATGCTGGAAAAATTAGAAGTTGTCGTTAACGAACGTCGTGAAGAAGAAAGCGCTGCGGCTGCGGAAATTGAAGAACGCACTCGTAAACTGCAGCAATACCGTGAAATGCTGATTGCTGACGGTATTGATCCTAATGAACTGCTGAGCACTATGGCTGCAGTTAAAGCGGGAACTAAAACCAAGCGCGCTGCACGTCCGGCTAAATACAGCTACGTTGACGAAAATGGCGAAACTAAAACCTGGACTGGTCAGGGTCGTACTCCGGCAGTGATCAAGAAAGCGATGGATGAGCAAGGTAAAACGCTGGACGATTTCCTGCTGTAATATGCCCGCGCATCCGTTTAAAAATCCCGCTTCGGCGGGATTTTTTTTATCCGCTAATCGGACCTGTGCCCTGCGGACATAAAAAAACCGGGAAACGAATCTCGCTCCCGGTCGTGCATTGTGTGGCGATCAATTACTTCGCGATGGCTTTTTCCAGCCAGGATTTAAATTCAGCGCCCAGCGACTTATGGCGCACGCCATATTCAACGAAGGCCTGCATATAGCCCAGCTTATTACCGCAGTCGTGGCTTTTGCCTTTCATATGATAGGCTTCAACGGTCTCTTTTTCGATCAGCATATCGATGGCATCGGTCAGCTGAATTTCGTCACCGGCTCCCGGAGGCGTTTTTGCCAGCAGCGGCCAGATATCGGCGCTCAGCACATAGCGACCTACAACTGCCAGGTTAGACGGTGCTACGTCCGCTTTCGGTTTCTCAACAACGCCGACCATCGGTACGCTCTCACCCGGCTGCAGGGACTGGCCCTTGCAATCGACAACGCCGTACGCGGTCACGTCAGCAACCGGCTCAACCATAATCTGGCTGGCTCCGGTCTCATCAAAACGAGCGATCATTTCCGCCAGGTTATCGCGGGACAGATCGGATTCATATTCGTCAAGAATAACGTCCGGTAGAATAACCGCGACCGGCTCATTGCCGACAACCGGATGCGCACACAGCACAGCATGGCCCAGACCTTTAGCCAGCCCCTGACGCACCTGCATAATAGTCACGTGCGGCGGACAAATAGATTGCACTTCTTCCAGCAGCTGGCGTTTTACACGTTTTTCCAGCATGGCTTCCAGTTCAAAACTGGTATCGAAATGGTTTTCGATGGAGTTTTTAGAAGAGTGCGTCACCAGAACAATTTCTGTAATCCCGGCGGCGATACATTCGTTAACAACATATTGAATTAATGGCTTATCTACCAGCGGCAGCATTTCTTTCGGAATAGCCTTAGTAGCGGGCAACATCCTGGTGCCTAATCCCGCAACCGGGATGACAGCTTTTCTTACTTTTGAATTAAGCGCAGCCATTGAAATCTCCTGGACTGTTCGTTTTTTAAACTTCTCGTTAATAATATGGTATCGAGTATATCAGCCTGTTCAGTTGAACCTGTTCCGAAAAGGATTAGATATCTCCGAATTAGGAATTTTACGCATTAAACCCGGCGATAGTACCACCACAAAAGATCGCGTGGTAATCCCACTTGGGTAAAAATAAGCGCAATTGTTCACTCCGCAGACAACATAAGGCGTAAACGTCCCCCGGCCCCCCAAATTTGGCACTGCCATGATGCGCAGCGTTGACTAATTTGGTTGAGATAGGCATTACCCAGGGTACCTAACGGAACGCCATTGCTAATCTGAATTTGGTGTTCCCCCGTATTCAACGTGCCATTCAAACCCGCGGAAACCAAAATTAAATTTTTCAAGCCGCTATGGTAATACCCTACCAATAATGGAAATTGCCCCGGCAGGTTAGCCTGACGCAGTAATTGATTGACCTGTTTAAGCAGGCTCCCCATCTCCGGTAAACGCTGTCCCTGATGAGCGAGCTGCTCCTGCAGCAGGCCATTGAAAAGGGCGCGCAGTAATAAAGCAGCAAGAACCCCATTATCACCCGCTCGCGTGACGTCCAGACAATAAAACGCCAGATCGTTTTCTGATAGCGGCGCAATGTCGAGCACGAGACCGGGCTTATCGACGGAGACAAGCTGCCGATAGTGAATACGGCAGTTCGACATCTCCTGCTGGACCGGGGGCTGAAGCTCCTGTAGCAGCCTTGACGCCGCGGAGGGATCGCTGACCAGCGCGTCCCAATCCTCAAACAGGCGTTCCTCCTCTTCGACACGAGAATTAAACATGTTGGGGTAGAGGCAGGCGTACACGGTTTCTCGCAGGCGATCGAAATCTTTTACCGGTTTAAGAAGAATGTCCTGCACGCCAAGGCGCAGCGCTTTAGCAATGTCCGCCATATTTTCCGTCGCTGAAATCATCAGAATCGGCAGCTGCTCGCCCTGATTGCGCACATGCTCCACCAGCTGCAGGCCGTTCATTCGCGGCATGGAAATATCGCATATCATCAAATCGGGTTTTGACTCGGCCATTTTTTGAAGTGCATCCACGCCATCTTCCGCCTGGACGATGGTCGCGCCCAGCGAAGCTAACCAGGTGTGCATAAGTGAGCGGAAAACGGGTTCGTCTTCAACTATCAGAATCTGTTTTCCCGCCAATGGCTGCGTCATGATCTCTCCCCTGACTGACGATAAGTTAATAGTGGCACGCGATTCACGCTACCGCCTGTCAGAATTTACTTAAGTATGCATCAAATGCGCTACACGGAGGTACGCACTAAAGGTAATAGTTCATCCATTCTCTTTTCCACTGCCAGATGTCCGGCAGCGATAGCTTCGCCGGCACGGTGGAAATCCAGCGTGGAGATTTGCGGGCAAAAGGGCTGAATCAGGATATCCGGCGGGTCGCCCGCCATACGGTTTCGCTTAAGACGATTTTCCAGAACCTGAATGGAAGTCGACATGATCTCCATTGCCGTCGGCGCTACCGTCGCCCGACGTGAGGTCATACGCGCCAGGCGGGAGCGCAGCCGTGAATGCCACGAAAAATCTTCTTCGGCCTCCGGACGCGGCACCTCCATGGATAATAAATCCTGCTGCATCAGATGCGCGTCGTGCTGCAAATCAACGGCAATAACGATATCCGCGCCCATTGCCCGAGCCAGGGATACCGGCACGGGATTAACCACCGCGCCATCCACTAGCCAGTAACCATTATGCATGACCGGCGACATCAGACCAGGCATACTGCACGAGGCACGAATCGCCAGATACAGATCCCCTTCCGTAAACCACAGTTCGCGACCGGTACTTAAATTGGTGGTAACGGCCGCAAAACGACGCTCGCAGCGTTCAATCTCGGTGACCGGTAGCAGTTTACGATATTGGCTAAATACCCGTTCGCCCCGCAGCAAGCCCCCTCGCTGCCAGGAGAGATCCATTAATTTCAGGACGTCCCAGTTGCTAAAAGAGCATACCCATTTCTCCAGCGCCGGAAGGCGGTTGCAGGCGTAAGCCGCCCCCACCAGCGAGCCAATAGAGCACCCTGCGATGACATCAACGTCAATGCCCGCACGCTGTAATGCATTAATCACACCGATATGCGACCACCCGCGGGCGGCTCCTGCCCCTAGCGCCAGACCGATCTTGAGCTTTCTCATTCTTACCGAAACATATCCTTCCACTCCGGGCATGGCATCATCGCCATACCTCAGTTAACATATTGCGCTTTGGCGGCGTAGCGCCGTCTTTCTTTATCCCATGGAGGCCGTTTTGTCGCCATTATGCCCCTGCGGCAGCGCTCTGGAGTATAGCGCATGTTGTCAGCGTTATCTGGCTGGCACGCAGCTTGCGCCAGATCCGTCACAGCTGATGCGTTCCCGCTATAGCGCATTTGTTATGCAGGACGCCGACTATCTGATTAAAACCTGGCACCCCTCCTGTCAGGCGCAACAGTTTCGCGCGGACCTGGAGAACGGGTTTAAGCAAACTCAATGGCTGGGTCTCACCGTCTTTGCTGCCGATGAAGGCAGAAGTCCCGATGAAGGCTACGTCAGCTTTATCGCGCGTTTCACTGACAATAACCGCTCCGGCGCCATTATTGAACGATCCAGATTCTTAAAAGAAAACGGACAGTGGTACTATATTGACGGAATGCGACCGCTGATCGGTCGTAACGACCCCTGCCCTTGCGGTTCAGGTAAAAAATTTAAAAAATGCTGCGGCCAGTAAGCCAGCAGCAGGAATAGCAAACACTACAGGATTTTCCCCGCGATGCATTCACTACAACGTAAAGTACTACGCACCATTTGCCCTGATCAGAAAGGCCTCATCGCGCGTATCACGAATATCTGCTACAAGCACGAGCTGAACATCGTGCAGAACAATGAGTTCGTTGACCACCGGACCGGCCGCTTCTTTATGCGTACCGAGCTCGAGGGTATTTTCAATGACTCCGTTCTCCTGGCTGACCTCGACAGCGCGCTGCCGGAAGGCTCGATTCGTGAGCTCAACCCAGCAGGCCGCCGCCGTGTCGTCATTCTGGTGACTAAAGAGGCGCACTGCCTCGGCGATCTGCTGATGAAAGCCAACTATGGCGGGCTGGACGTAGAAATCGCCGCCGTCATCGGCAATCACGAAACCCTGCGCTCGCTGGTTGAACGCTTTGATATTCCCTTCCAGCTGGTGAGCCATGAGGGGCTAACCCGCGAAGAGCACGATAAGCAGATGGGTGATGCTATCGCCGCCCATGAACCGGATTACGTCGTGCTGGCGAAATACATGCGGGTGTTGACCCCCGAGTTTGTCTCCCGCTTCCCGAATAAGATTATCAATATTCACCACTCATTCCTGCCGGCGTTTATCGGCGCGCGTCCGTATCATCAGGCCTATGACCGAGGGGTGAAGATTATTGGCGCAACCGCCCACTACGTGAACGATAATCTGGATGAAGGCCCCATCATCATGCAGGACGTTATTCACGTCGATCACACCTACACCGCAGAAGATATGATGCGCGCTGGCCGCGACGTTGAGAAAAACGTTCTGAGCCGCGCATTGTACCAGGTGCTTGCACAGCGGGTGTTTGTTTACGGCAACCGAACGATTATTCTTTAATCAATAATGAAATTAACTGGTTAGCTTTACGGCTTTACGCGTAAAAATCAGGCAACCAGTTTGTTTTTAGCAAACGAATACTTTACAGTGGCGCGTCATTTGATATGATGCGCCCCGCTTCCCGATAAGGAAGCAGGCCAGTATTAAGCATTACCCCGTGGTGGGGTTCCCGAGCGGCCAAAGGGAGCAGACTGTAAATCTGCCGTCATCGAC
>NZ_JBEAFR010000081.1:0-93707 GCF_040062315.1 Klebsiella sp. GW_Kp181 | reverse complement strand
AACCTGCGACCAATTGATTAAAAGTCAACTGCTCTACCAACTGAGCTAACGACCCACTATTTTCGTCGCTTTGGGCTTGTTCGATATCCCTTGGCAACGGCGGCATATATTACTGATTTCAGAATTCAGCGCAACAACAATTTAGATAAAGATTGCTTAACTGCTTAGGATTCATGCGACAAGACCAGAAATAATACGATTTCTGGTCATGCCATAATCATCCGAGCGCGTTAAGGCGTTTTTGCGCTTGTTTGGCTCCGTCGGTGCCAGGAAATTTACTGACCACCTGCTGATAAACCGCTTTGGCTTTTGCGGTATCGCCTTTGTCCTGCATGATTACGCCGACTTTAAACATCGCATCGGGCGCTTTCGGAGATTTAGGGTAGTTTTTCACCACGGAAGCGAAATAGTACGCCGCATCGTCTTTTTTACCCTTATTGTAATTCAGCTGACCGAGCCAGTAGTTGGCGTTCGGCTGATACGTTGAATCGGGGTACTTTTTGACGAAGTTCTGGAAAGCCGCCATCGCGTCGTCCTGGCGGGAAGCATCCTTCACCAGCGCGATAGCCGCGTTGTAATCGGTGTTTGCATCGCCGGTCGACGCCGGAGCGCCTGATGAAGCCGCTGGCGCGCTTGCCGCAGCGCCTTGCTCACTGGCTGACGACGGGCTTTGCGCGCCCGTCGCGCCGCCACCGCTGCTCAGACCGTCGATCTGCAGCAGGATCTGCTTCTGGCGTTCAACAACCTGATTCAGCTGATACTGGCTTTCCTGAATTTGGCCGCGCAGGGAATCAATATCGGACTGATTATCGGAGAGTTGTTGCTGGAGTTGGGTTAAAAGCTGGCTGTGCGCATTGGAAATACGCTCGAGTTGAGTGACGCGGTCTTCGACCGAGCCTGAGCCGACACTACTGATTGGCGCCTGAGCAAAAGCGGCCCAGGGGGCCGCTATGCCAACCAGTAACGACAGACTCAATAGATGATGTCTGAAGTTACTGCTCATGCAATTCTCTTAGTAAACCAGTACGGCGCGACGGTTTTTGGCGTAAGCCGCTTCGTCGTGGCCCAGTACTGCAGGTTTTTCTTTACCGTAAGAAACGATGGAGATCTGGTCAGCAGAAACACCTTTGCCCTGCAGATACATCTTAACGGCGTTAGCACGACGCTCACCCAGAGCGATGTTGTATTCCGGCGTACCGCGCTCATCCGCATGACCTTCTACGGTCACTTTGTAAGACGGGTTGCTACGCAGGAAGTTAGCGTGCGCGTCCAGCATTGCAGCGAAGTCAGAACGGATATCGTATTTGTCCAGATCGAAGTAAACGATATTGTTCTGCTGCAGCTGTTGCATCTGCAGACGAGCCTGCTCTTCGGAAGACATGTTGCCGCCGTTAGCGTTACCGTCCATACCAGTGCCGGCACCCAGCATGCCTTCACCGCTCTGGTCGTTGCTGGCGTTCTTGTTAGAAGAACACGCCGCGATTGCCATAACCGGCAGAGCGATCAACAGCCCTTTCAGCACTTTGTTCAGTTGCATTTCTTTGATTCCTTTAATAATCAATTATTTATTATCACAGATACGGCGACCAGGCAGGCGATTTTACCTGTCCATCAGTTGCCGGAAGACGCGCTTTGAAACGCCCATCTGTAGAAACCAGATTCAGCACGGATCCCATCCCCTGAGAAGAGCTGTAGATTACCATAGTGCCGTTAGGTGCCAGACTTGGCGTTTCATCTAAAAACGTTGATGACAGAACCTGCACACCACCCGCTTCCAGATCTTGTTTGGCAATGTGCTGCTGACCACCGGCCGAGCTTACCATTACCATAGTTTTACCATCAGCGCTCACGTCAGCATCCTGGTTTTGTGAACCTTCCCAGGTAATACGCTGCGGCGTGCCGCCATTAATATTGACTTTATATACCTGCGGACGTCCCGCCTGGTCGGAAGTAAAGGCCAGATTCTGGCTATCAGGGAACCAGCTTGGTTCGGTGTTATTGCTACGACCATTGGTCACCTGGCGAATCTGACCGGATCCGAGGTCCATCACGTACAGGTTCAGGCTACCGGTTTTCGACAGAGCGAAGGCCAGTTTGCTGCCGTCCGGCGAGAACGCCGGGGCGCCGTTGTGCTGCGGGAACGAAGCAATCTGACGAACGGAGCCGTTAGCCAGAGTCTGCACAACCAGCGCAGAACGACCGCTTTCAAAGGTTACGTAGGCCAGTTTCGCACCATCCGGAGACCAGGCCGGAGACATCAGCGGCTGGGTGGAACGGTGAACGAGGAACTGGTTATAACCATCGTAGTCGGATACGCGCAGTTCGTACGGGAACTGGCCGCCGTTCTTCTGCACCACGTAAGCGATACGGGTACGGAAGGCGCCCTTGATACCGGTCAGCTTTTCAAATACCGCGTCGCTGGCAGCGTGCGCGGCATAGCGCAGATACTGCTTAGTCACTTTAAATGAGTTCTGTGCAAGCACGGTACCCGGCGCGCCGCCGGTATCAACCAGCTGGTAGGCCACGTTATAGGAGCCGTCAGGGTTTTGCGTCACCTGACCCACCACAACGGCGTCAATACCCAGCGCAGACCATGCCGCAGGCTGTACTTCCTGAGCGCTACCCGGCTGCTGAGGCAGGCGAGAGCGATCGAGCGGATTAAACTTGCCGCTGTTGCGCAGGTCAGCCGCCACGATACCGCCCACATCTTCAGGTGCAGCACCCTGCCCCGCCCACTGGAACGGCACTACGCCGATTGGGCGTGCCGAGTCAACCCCTTGGGTAATCTCGATGCGTACTTCTGCGTGCAGCACTGCCGCCCACAGCATTAAAAAACCAAATGCTACTCGTAATGCCTGCTTCATCATATCTCCCTTATCCAGGCGGAAAGCCCACGATAATTTAGCAGAATGTTAACAAACCCAAATACACAAAACTACTAAAACCCTGTGACTACAATAGATTGTTTTTCCCCGCTTGCACGGGGAAAAATATCACTGAGGTTTGAAGTCCAACGGCGCATTTTTGAATACTTCATATACCGCCTGACTAGGCGGTTTTGGGAACTTAGCCTGTCGGGCTGCTGCAAGAGCGGCCTGACAAAGCGCAGGATCCCCGCCTTCAGACTGTATATTTAGCAACATGCCATCCGGAGCAAGTTTAATACGCAAGGTACAGGTCTTGCCTGAGTAAGACGCTGCGTCGTAAAACTTACTTTCAATGGCAGATTTGATCTGCCCGGCATAATTGCTGATATCAGCTCCTGATGCGCCATTATTTTTAGTATTACCACTCCCGGCAGCAGATGCATTGCTCCCTTTCGCCCCACCGCCAGTTTTAGGCGCATTCTTACCGGAGCTCAGGTCGCCGAGCAGATCGTCCACGCCGTTGGCCTCTTTGGCCGCAGCGGCTTTCTTCGCGGCTGCTGCCTTAGCGGCTGCGGCTTTCGCCGCTTTGTCTGCGGCGGCCTTCTCTGCTGCTGCGGCTTTGGCTGCCGCAGCTTTCTCAGCGGCGGCTTTTTCCGCTGCGGCGGCTTTCTCGGCTGCTGCTTTCTCAGCAGCGGCTTTCTGCGCGGCGGCTTTTTCTGCCGCTTTTTCGGCAGCAGCCTTTTCAGCCGCAGCCTGTTTCGCCGCTTCTTGCTGCGCTTTTTTCTCTGCCTGCTGCTGCGCTTTCTTCTCGGCTTCCTGCTGAGCTTTCTTCGCTGCATCCGCTTCGGCTTTCTTCTGCGCGTCCGCGGCCGCTTTCGCGGCTTCTGCTTCTGCCTGTTTCTTCGCATCCGCCGCCGCTTTCGCCGCAGCGGCTTCGGCTGCTTTCGCCTGAGCATCGGCCTTCGCTTTTGCATCAGCGGCGGCTTTGGCGGCAGCTTCCTGCGCCTCTTTCGCCTGAGCGTCCGCTTTCGCTTTGGCCGCTGCGGCGGCTTTCGCCGCGGCTTCTTCCGCCTGTTTCTGCTGCTCTTTCGCCTCTTTAGCCGCTTCCTGCGCCTGCAGACGCTCCTGTTCCAGCTGTTTTAGCCGTTCCTGCTCGGCGGCCTGCTTTTCGCGCAACTCTTCCGCCTGCTGCTGAGCCTGCTTTTCACGCTGCTCGGCGGCACGGCGGGCGCTGGCCTGCTGCTGCTGTTGACGGTCATAATTCTTCACAACCGCCCCCGGATCGACCATAACCGCATCTATAGAAGAGCCCCCGCCGCCGCCGGCAGAAGCATCCAGATGCTCGTCAAACGAACTCCAGATCAGCAGCGCTATCAAGACGATGTGCAGCGCGACTGAAACTATGATCGCTCGTTTAAGCTTGTCGTTTTGTTCGGTTGCCTTTGACACTATCGGTTCCCAAAAACTGTTCGCCTATTCCCGTTCGATGACGTCGGCCGCGGGACACGTTTGTCCCACCGTCGCCATATTGGCGGGGGTGCGTATTGCGAGCGATTAGATCGGCTTGGTCATCAAGCCAACCGATTTAACCCCTGCGCTATGCAACAGGTTAAGCGCTTTAATAATCTCATCGTATGGCACCTCTTTCGCACCGCCGATCAGGAACACCGTTTTCTCATTCGCCTCAAGTCGACGCCTGGCTTCGGCAATAACCTGTTCAGGCGGCAGCTGCGATAGCGTTTCCGGGCCAATTTTCACGTTGTACTGCCCGACTCCGGAAACCTCAACGATCACCGGCGGTTCATCGTTGCTTTTTACCGCCTGCGATTCCGTTGCGTCCGGCAAGTCGACCTCTACGCTCTGCGTAATGATCGGCGCTGTCGCCATAAAGATCAGCAACAGTACCAGCAGGACATCCAGCAGCGGAACGATGTTGATCTCGGACTTCAGTTCGCGACGCCCGCGTCCACGTGCTCTGGCCATGGCTTACCCCTTATTGCTTTCGCTGCTGGTAAACGCCTGACGGTGCAGAATAGCGGTGAACTCTTCCATAAAGTTGTCGTAGTTCAGCTCAAGTTTGTTCACGCGCTGGTTCAGACGGTTATAAGCCATAACCGCCGGGATAGCGGCAAAGAGACCAATTGCGGTCGCAATGAGCGCCTCTGCAATACCCGGTGCCACCATTTGCAGCGTCGCCTGTTTTACCGCGCCCAGCGCGATAAAGGCGTGCATGATCCCCCATACGGTACCAAACAGACCGATATACGGGCTGATAGAACCTACCGTACCGAGGAACGGGATGTGCGTCTCCAGGGATTCCAGCTCGCGATTCATCGAGATACGCATCGCGCGCGATGCCCCTTCGACAATTGCTTCCGGCGCATGGCTGTTGGCGCGATGCAGACGAGCAAACTCTTTAAAACCGCTGTAGAAGATTTGTTCCGAACCGGTCAGATTATCGCGACGGCCCTGGCTTTCCTGATACAGACGAGAAAGCTCAATACCTGACCAGAACTTATCTTCAAACGCTTCGGCTTCACGCGACGCCGAGTTGAGAATGCGCGTTCTCTGGATAATAATGGCCCAGGAGGCGATAGAAAAACAAACTAAAATCAACATGATAAGTTTAACCAGAAGGCTTGCCTTCAGGAACAAATCAAGGATATTCATCTCAGTCACTGCTTAAACTCCGCGACAATAGACTTGGGAAGCGCACGAGGCTTCATTAAGAGTGGATCAACGCACACGATCAGAACTTCAGCTTCATTCAAAACTACGTTCTCGGCGTTGACGATTCGCTGCGTGAAAACCAGGGTCGCCCCTCGCATTGAGGTTATCTCCGTCTGGATTTCGAGCATGTCGTCGAGTCTGGCGGGCGCAAAATACTCCAGCGTCATTTTGCGAACCACAAAGGCAACTCGTTCAGCCAGCAAAACCTGTTGGCTGAAGTGATGATGGCGCAGCATCTCTGTGCGTGCTCTTTCATAGAAAGCGACGTAGCTGGCGTGGTAAACCACACCACCGGCGTCGGTGTCTTCGTAGTAGACCCGAACCGGCCATCGAAACAGCGTTGTATTCACTTTACATCCCGGTAATGCAACAAAAGGTTAGTGCTTTCAAACTTCGCTACTATACGCGCGGGAATCGTGGTTTGGAATGGGGGAAAGTAAACGAGGAGTAAATTTTTATGGGCTTATGCAAGCCCATTTGGTTAACAGAGATTTCTTATTCAAAAGAAGAAAAAGAACAGGCCCAAAACGAGCACAATATCAGCGATAAGCGGACAAAAAATTCCCTGCCAGTGGATGGCGCGCGGGCGAAAGCCCACGCCGTGGATAACGCCGGTACACACCGCCCACATCAGCAGGAAGCCGTGCCAGATTTCCAGCTCACTGGTTTTGGCCGCAAAGCGCGACGGGTCCCAGAAGATGCAGCCCGCTAGCGCCAGCGCCATCAATAAGGAAAGCGCCCTTAACGGGCGCTTGTCCATTATCGCGTAAAGAGTCGCGATAATACTCATCAGTGTTCTTCTTTACCTGCTTTGGTGGCTTCCACGTGCTCAAGCGCCAGCGCGGTAATCACCCCAAAGGCACAAGCAAGAAGCGTTCCCAAAATCCATGCGAAATACCACATATATAGCTCCTTACCTTAGTACAGCGAGTGGGTGTTCTTTTCGATGTCTTCGCGAGTGATGCGACCGAACATTTTCCAGTAACACCAGGTGGTGTAGGCCAGAATAATCGGTACGAAGACAATCGCCACGTAAGTCATCAGGTTCAGCGTCAGCTGGCTGGAGGTGGCATCCCACATGGTCAGGCTCGCGTTCATCGCCGTGCTTGAAGGCATAATGAACGGGAACATGGCGATACCGGCAGTCAGAATGATGCACGCCAGCGTCAGCGAGGAGAACAGAAATGCCCAGGCGCCTTTATCTGCTTTGGTCGAAATGACGGTCAGCAGCGGCAGCGCCACGCCCAGAGCAGGAATCGCCCATAGCGCCGGCATATTATTAAAGTTCACCATCCACGCGCCGGCCTCACGAGCCACTTCTTTGGTCAGCGGGTTAGACGGGCCGGTATGATCCATGACGGATTTCACTACGTAACCGTCGATGCCATAGTAGACCCAAACGCCTGCCAGCGCGAAGCAGACCAGCGTCACCAGCGCCGCTACCGTTGAGACGGTGCGGGTACGCAGGTGCAGTTCGCCCACGGTACGCATCTGCAGATAGGTCGCGCCCTGCGTCAGGATCATCGCCACGCTCACAATACCGGCCAGCAGTCCAAACGGATTCAGCAGCTGGAAGAAGTTGCCGGTGTAGTACAGACGCAGATATTCATCAACGTGGAACGGAACGCCCTGCAGCAGGTTACCGAACGCCACGCCAATCACCAGCGGCGGTACGAAGCTGCCGACGAAGATGCCCCAGTCCCACATATTACGCCAGCGGGTATCCTCAATCTTCGAGCGGTAGTCGAAACCAACCGGACGGAAGAATAAAGACGCCAGCACCAGGATCATTGCCACGTAGAAGCCGGAAAACGCGGCGGCGTAGACCATCGGCCAGGCGGCAAAGAGCGCGCCGCCCGCGGTGATCAGCCACACCTGGTTTCCGTCCCAGTGCGGAGCAATGGAGTTAATCATAATTCGACGCTCGGTGTCGTTACGACCGAGGAAACGGGTGAGCATGCCCACCCCCATGTCGAAGCCATCGGCGACGGCAAAACCAATGAGCAGAATGCCAATCAGCAGCCACCAGATAAAACGCAATACTTCATAATCGATCATTTGACGACTCCTGTCTTAGCGTGCCGACTGAATAGCCGCAGAGGACTGTTCAAAGTGATAGCGACCGGTTTTCAGGCTGCTTGGTCCTTTGCGGGCAAACTTGAACATGAGGAACAGTTCAGCCACCAGGAACAGCGTGTACAGGCCACAAATCAGCACCATAGAGAAGATCAGGTCGCCCGCAGTCAGCGACGAGTTCGCTACAGCCGTTGGTAGCACTTCACCGATAGCCCAGGGCTGACGGCCATACTCGGCAACAAACCAGCCGGCTTCCACGGCAATCCACGGCAGCGGCAGGCCATAGAACGCAGCGCGCAGCAGCCATTTTTTCTCGCCAATGCGGTTACGAATCACGGTCCAGAAGGAGGCGCCAATAATCAGCAGCATCAGCACGCCGCACGCCACCATGATACGGAAGGCAAAATAGAGCGGCGCCACGGCAGGAATGGAGTCCTTGGTCGCCTGCGCAATCTGCGCTTCCGTCGCGTCGGAGACGTTGTCGGTATAGCGTTTCAGCAGCAGACCATAGCCAAGATCTTTCTTCACGTCGTTAAACCGATCGCGAACGGCCTGGTCGGTTGAACCTGCACGCAGCTGTTCCAGCAGCGCGTAAGCCTTCATCCCGTTACGGATACGCTCTTCGTGCTGAACCATCAGATCCTTCAGGCCGGTGACCTGTTTATCGACGGAGCGAGTCGCAATGATGCCCAGCGCGTAAGGAATCTGAATCGCGAAGCGGTTCTCCTCTGCTTTCTGGTCAGGAATACCAAACAGGGTAAAGGCCGCCGGAGCAGGCTGAGTTTCCCATTCTGCTTCGATAGCCGCCAGCTTGGTTTTCTGCACGTCGCCCATTTCGTAACCGGATTCATCACCGAGAACGATAACGGAGAGGATTGCCGCCATGCCGAAGCTGGCTGCGATAGCAAAGGAGCGCTTGGCAAAAGCAAAGTCGCGCCCTTTGAGCATATACCAGGAGCTGATAGCAAGAATGAACATCGCGCCGGTCACGTAGCCGGAAGCCACGGTATGCACGAACTTAACCTGAGCCACCGGGTTCAGAACCAGCTCAGAGAAGCTGACCATCTCCATACGCATGGTTTCAAAGTTGAAGTCCGACGCAATCGGGTTCTGCATCCAGCCGTTAGCGACAAGAATCCACAGCGCCGACAGGTTGGAGCCGAGCGCTACCAGCCAGGTCACGGCCATGTGCTGCACTTTACCCAGACGATCCCAACCGAAGAAGAACAGACCTACAAAGGTAGATTCGAGGAAGAAGGCCATTAAACCTTCAATGGCCAGCGGCGCACCGAAGATATCGCCCACGTAGTGAGAGTAGTAAGACCAGTTTGTCCCGAACTGGAACTCCATGGTCAAACCGGTTGCCACACCCAGAGCGAAGTTGATACCAAACAACTTGCCCCAGAACTTGGTCATATCTTTATAAATCTGTTTGCCGGAAAGGACGTAGACCGTTTCCATGATGGCCAGCAGGAACGCCATACCAAGCGTCAGCGGCACAAACAGGAAGTGGTACATCGCGGTCAAGGCAAACTGTAAGCGCGACAGTTCGACTATATCTAACATCATGACTCCTTGCTCATCGCATGAAGACTCCGAGAGTGAACCCCGTTAGAAAGGGTCACACGCATGCCCCAATACAAATTTATTTGCTTCTTCTCGTCACGCCCGTTTCCTCTGTCAAGGAAACGGTAGTGGTGAAAAGTTACAAACATGTTAACAAAACACCCAAATTGATCCCGTGATTATATTACGCTGCAAAACCCTTACAATAAATAGGTTTTTATTGTGATAAATTTGCAGTTTTCGACGGCGATCAATTTATAGCGAAAATATCAGATTTTGGTCAATTTGATCCGCGACAATTTAACTCCATTTCTTGTTCTTTTCCAAGTTTTAAACATTGATTTAAATCAATTTTCATTTTAAATGTTAATTATGTTTACTGTGTACAACACTAGTAAACACAAGGTTAACGGTATGTTTTTCAGGAGTGTCATCAGTTACTGAAAATGATAGACCATTTATTTCACAGCGGAGCGGTACTTAATGAGCCCTCGTGAGCGGCTTAAATGCCGACCTCAACTGATAATGTTGCGTAGTTCACAGATTTTTTTTATCAAGTTACTATCGTTTATTTTTTTACTGATTATATTTATCATTGCATTTACCTTTAATTAACACCCCTATGTGACTATCGTTTATCCCGTCACCGCCGCCCATCGATTTCTTTTTTGTGCAGGTCAGGCCCCCTGCTCTTCTTAAGGATCATCTGCAGTCTGCATTTTTACTCTCTGACGACGTATGTCTGCCTCATCAACAAAAATAGAATATGAAACGAACAATTCATCATTTGATAGCTTTATTCTAACAAGTTGCCTTTGACACATATAAAAACCAGCCCATAAATTCCGTTACCGCGCTCACAGAAAATTTTAAAGAATTGTATTTAACCCGTTATTTAGAAATACAGAAGCCAGCCAAAAATAAAATAAGATCTCGCTCACAAACATCGCAATATATTTATTACGAGAACTCAAAAAGGACCAATCAAATTTATAAGCATTAAGTACATCACTATGATAAACAAAGAATTTTTAACAAAAACTCAAAAATGCGCTTTTTTTGAATGATATTCTGAAAATAGATCAATTGCTTCCTCCCGACGAACCAAAGACACTCCAGCCCTATTAACAGGCAGCCATTACCCAGGCTGCCAAATATTAGATCGTCGTTTTTATTTTTATACCATCAGCCCTACAGAGGATTACCCATGAAGAAATCAACACTCGTTATTGGCGTCATTGGTGCTGACTGCCATGCAGTAGGCAATAAAGTCCTGGACCGCGTTTTTACTGCCCATGATTTTCGCGTAATCAATCTGGGCGTGATGGTCAGCCAGGATGAATATATTGATGCCGCCATCGAAACTGGTGCGGATGCCATCGTTGTGTCGTCGATTTACGGCCACGGCGATATCGATTGCCTGGGACTGCGCGAGCGCTGCATCGAACGCGGTATCGGCGACATTCTCCTTTACGTCGGCGGCAATCTGGTGGTCGGAAAGCATGACTTTGCCGACGTTGAAGCGAAGTTCAAAGAGATGGGTTTCAACCGCGTTTTTGCCCCCAGCCACGATCTGGAAGACGTCTGCCAGCTGATGGCAAACGACATCAACCAGCGCCATGGCGTTAAACACCCGTGTCTGGAAGAGGCCATCTGATGCAAACCGTCTCAGTCGATATCGGCTCGACGTGGACCAAGGCGGCCCTCTTCACCCAGGAGGGGGATGAGCTGACGCTGGTAAACCACGTTCTGACCCCGACAACCACCCATCACCTGGCGGAAGGCTTTTTTGCCAGCCTGAACCAGGTGCTTAACGTTGCCGATGCGCGCCCGCTGCTGAACCGCGGTGACGTCACGCTGAAATACTCCTCATCGGCCAAAGGCGGTCTTGCCGTCGCCGCGATGGGGCTGGTGCCGTCCATCACCCTGGAGTCAGCAAAAGTCACCGCCCACTCGGCGGGGGCCAAAATCGCCCAATACTACTCCTATAAACTGAATCGCCACGACATTCAGGCGCTGGAAGCCTCGCCGCCGGACATTCTGCTGTTTACCGGCGGGACCGACGGCGGTGAAGCGAGCTACGGCCTGGCTAACGCCCACGCGCTGGCGGAGTCAACGCTCGACTGCGCCATTATCTATGCCGGCAACCGCGATATTCAGGACGAGATTCAAACCATCCTCGGCCATAAAGATCTGACCACGGTAGACAATATTCTGCCCGATCTCGATCACCCGAATCCGTACGCGGCCCGCAAGGCAATATGCGATGTTTTCTTATCCCGGATCGTCAAAGGTAAAGGACTGGACGTTATCGTCGCAGAAACCGGCGAAGAGCCGATGCCAACGCCGTGGACCGTCTACGAACTGGTGAAAACCATCAGTCATTACGACAGCGCGTGGAAAGAGTTCATGCTGATCGACATGGGCGGCGCGACTACCGATGTCTACTCCGCCAGCGCCAACACGCTCTCGCCGGATACCGTTCTACACGGCGTTCCGGAGCCATATGTAAAACGCACAGTGGAAGGCGATCTCGGCATGCGCGTCTCGGCGATGGTTGTCGGTGAAAGTGCCCGGGAGCTGGTGAACGTGGTCTTTGCCCACCAGCCGCAGCGTCAGGAGGCTTTTTACCGCTACCTGCGCCATCTTGTCGCTCAGCCGGATTATCTGCCGGCCAGTGAAGAAGAAAAGTATTTCGACACCGTTCTCGCCGGGCTCTGCGTGGGCTACGCCAGCGAACGCCACGCGGGAACCAAAAAACAGGTCTGCACCTGCGTGGGCAACGTCGACCTGCAGATGGGGCGCGACCTGACCCCGGTGCGCAAAGTCGTCGGATCCGGTGGATGGCTCTCCCGCGCCAGCCGCTTTGACATCCACCGCTGGCTGAAATACCGCGAACTGGATGACGACGGCAGACGCATTCTCTTACCGACCCAGTTTGACTATTACCGCGATGCAAAAGGCCTGCTTCCGCTGCTGGCAAACGTTGCCAGGCTTTATCCCGAACTCGCCGCTCGCACCAGCATTCACTGTTTAACCCTATAAATGAAGGCAGCTACGAATGGAACTTCGAAATAAAAAATTAACCCATGACGAATTCATGACCGAGCGGCATCAGGTATTGCAGACCTGGCATACTGGCAAGGACGTTGAGCACTTCGAAGATGGCGTGAAGTACCAGCAAACTATTCCAGAGAAAAAACGCTTTTCTCACGCCCTGCTTAAGGCCGACCAGGAAGGTAAAACGTTGAGCCAGCCGCGTGCGGGCGTAGCGCTGATGGATGAACACATTGCGCTACTCAAGACGCTGCAGGAAGAGTGCGATCTACTGCCCAGTACCATCGATGCCTACACCCGCCTTAACCGTTACGAAGAAGCGGCGGTCGGCATTCAGAAGTCTATCGAAGCGGGTACCTCCAAACTCAACGGTTTACCGGTGGTTAACCACGGCGTCGCTGCCTGCCGCCGGATGACCGAAGCGCTGGAAAAACCGGTGCAGGTACGTCACGGTACGCCGGACGCGCGTCTGCTGGCGGAAATTTCCATGGCCAGCGGCTTTACCAGCTACGAAGGCGGCGGTATCTCCTACAACATTCCCTACGCCAAGCGCGTGACCCTGGAGAAGTCGATTCGCGACTGGCAGTACTGCGACCGTCTGATGGGCCTTTATGAAGAGCACGGCATTCGAATTAACCGCGAACCTTTCGGCCCGCTAACCGGCACTCTGATCCCGCCGTTTATGTCCCACGCGGTGGCGATTATCGAAGGGCTGCTGGCGCTGGAACAGGGCGTCAAATCAATTACCGTCGGCTACGGCCAGGTGGGCAGCCTGACCCAGGACATTGCAGCGATTAAGTCGCTTCGCGAACTTTCTCACGAATATTTTGGCAATTACGGTTTCGACGATTATGAGCTGAGTACCGTCTTCCACCAGTGGATGGGCGGTTTTCCGGAAGATGAATCAAAAGCGTTTGCCATTATCTCGTGGGGCGCGGCGGTGGCCGGCATGTCCGGCGCCACCAAAGTGATCACCAAGAGCCCGCATGAAGCGTTCGGTATTCCAACCGCAGCGGCCAACGCGCAGGGCCTGAGGGCCTCCCGCCAGATGCTCAATATGGTCAGCGATCAGAAGTTCCCGCCGTGCGCCGCGGTAGATCAGGAAGTGGAGCTGATAAAAAGCGAGGTACGCGCGGTACTGAAGAAAGTCTTCGAACTGGGTAACGGCGATATCGCCCGCGGTACGGTGCTGGCCTTTGAAGCGGGCGTGCTGGACGTGCCTTTTGCTCCGGCATCCTGCAACGCGGGCAAAATTCTGCCGGTTCGCGACAATTCCGGCGCCATTCGCGTGCTTGAAGCTGGCGCGGTTCCGCTGCCGAAGGACATCCTCGCCCTGCACCACGATTACGTCGCAGAACGTGCGCATTTTGAAGGTCGCAAGCCCTCATTCCAGATGGTTGTTGATGACATCAACGCGGTATCCCACAGTCAATTAATAGGAAGACCATAATGAAAATTAAACAGGCCCTTTTCACCGCTGGCTACTCCTCATTCTACTTTGATGACCAGCAGGCGATTAAAAACGGCGCGGGTCACGATGGATTCATCTATACCGGCGCGCCGGTTACCCCCGGATTTACCTCCGTGCGCCAGGCGGGTGAATGCGTTTCCGTGCAGCTAATTCTGGAAAACGGCGCGGTAGCGGTCGGTGACTGTGCCGCCGTACAGTATTCCGGCGCCGGCGGCCGCGACCCGCTGTTCCTCGCGGAAAATTTTATTCCCTTCCTCAACGATCATATTAAACCGCTGCTGGAAGGCCGGGATGTCGATACGTTCCTGCCGAACGCCCGCTTCTTCGACAAGCTGCGCATCGACGGCCAACTGCTGCATACCGCCGTCCGCTATGGTCTTTCCCAGGCGCTACTCGATGCCACGGCGCTGGCCAGCGGCCGTCTGAAGGCGGAGGTGGTTTGCGACGAATGGCAGCTGCCCTGTATCCCGGAAGCGATTCCGTTATTCGGTCAGAGCGGAGACGACCGCTATATCGCCGTGGACAAGATGATCCTCAAAGGCGTCGATGTTCTGCCGCATGCGCTGATTAACAACGTTGAAGAGAAGCTGGGTCTGAAAGGGGAGAAACTGCGCGAGTATATCCGCTGGCTGTCCGACCGCATCTTAAGCCTGCGCACCAGCCCCCGCTACCGCCCGACGCTGCATATCGATGTTTACGGCACCATCGGCCTGATTTTCGATATGGACCCGCTTCGCTGCGCCGAATATATCGCCAGCCTGGAGAAAGAGGCCCAGGGCCTGCCGCTCTATATAGAAGGCCCGGTGGATGCCGGCAACAAACCGGATCAGATCCGCATGCTGACCGCCATCACCAAAGAGCTGACCCGCCTGGGTTCCGGGGTGAAAATTGTCGCCGACGAATGGTGTAACACCTATCAGGATATCGTTGACTTCACCGATGCCGGCAGCTGCCACATGGTACAGATTAAAACCCCGGACCTCGGCGGCGTCCATAACATTGTGGACGCGGTGCTGTACTGCAACAAACATGCGATGGAAGCCTATCAGGGCGGGACCTGTAACGAAACCGAGATCAGCGCCCGCACCTGCGTTCACGTCGCGCTGGCCGCGCGTCCTGTGCGCATGCTGATCAAGCCAGGCATGGGCTTCGACGAAGGTCTTAACATCGTGTTTAACGAAATGAACCGCACCATCGCGCTGTTGCAGACTAAGGATTAAGAGATGGCTCGTACCTTTAAGATCTTATCGCCGACCGCGATTCTGGGTTATGGCTTTCCGGAAGAGAGCTTTCTTAAAGCCATGGCGGAGTCTCCTGATCTGATTGCCGTTGACGCCGGTTCATCCGATCCCGGCCCCCATTATCTGGGAGCAGGTAAACCCTTTACCGACAGAGCCGGAGTGAAACGCGATCTGCGCTATATGATCGTCGCCGGCGTAAAAAACAGTATTCCGGTGGTTATCGGCACGGCCGGCGGCTCCGGCGCGGCCCCGCACCTGGAGTGGTGCCGGCAAATCATCCATGAGATTGCGCAGGAAGAAAAACTGTCGTTTTCCATGGCGCTGATCCCGTCTGACGTCGAGAAATCCATCGTGCATCAGGCGCTGGATAACGGCAAAATCACCGCCCTCGACTTTGTGCCCGAGCTGACCCACGAAGCTATTGAAGAGAGCACCTATATCGTCGCCCAGATGGGTATCGAACCGTTCCAACGGGCGCTGGCCGCCGGCGCCCAGGTGGTGCTGGGCGGACGGGCGTACGATCCAGCCTGCTTCGCGGCGCTGCCGATTATGCAGGGCTTCGATGAGGGACTGGCCCTGCACTGCGGCAAGATCCTTGAATGCGCGGCCATTGCGGCGACCCCAGGGTCCGGCTCCGACTGCGCGATGGGGATCATCGACGACAACGGTTTTACGCTGAAAACCTTCAATCCACAGCGCAAATTCACCGAAACGTCCGCCGCGGCGCACACGTTATACGAGAAGTCCGATCCGTACTTCCTGCCGGGGCCCGGCGGCGTGCTGAACCTCAAAGGATGCAGCTTCAAAGCGGTCAACGAAGGCGAGGTGTACGTTAGCGGCTCTCGCCACGAAGAGACGCCCTACGCGCTGAAGCTGGAAGGCGCGCGTCGGGTCGGCTTTCGCTGCCTGACCATTGCCGGAACCCGCGACCCGATCATGATCGCCGGGATCGACACGATTCTTGCAGAGGTACAGGCCAGCGTGGCGCGCAACCTCTCGCTGAGTGACGACAGCATCCGCATGACTTTCCATCTGTACGGAAAGAACGGAGTGATGGGCAATCATGAGCCGATGAAAAGCGCCGGGCACGAGCTGGGGATTTTACTGGACGTCGTCGCCCCGACTCAGGATACCGCCAACAGCGTCTGTTCGCTGGTGCGCTCTACCCTGCTGCACTACGGTTATGAAAACCGCATTGCGACCGCGGGCAACCTCGCCTTCCCGTTCTCGCCTTCCGATATTCAGAGCGGCCCGGTGTATGAGTTTTCAATCTATCACCTGATTGAAGCCTGCGACGCGCTGCGCTTTGACTTCCATATTGAGCAGGTCACGCCAGAAGGAGTTCAGGCATGAAACAATCTCTATGCTCACTGGCGCAGGTGATCCGCTCCAAAAACGCCGGGCCGTATGAATTAGTTTTAGATATTTTATTTAAAACCCGGGAGGATTATCAGCGGGTAAAACGATCTGAGCAATTAACTCCGCAGCTTATTGCCAGCTTGTATAACGTGAGACCTGATTTTATTCATCGCATTGTCTGGTTTGACCCGGCTAACGCGGTAAAAATTGTCATGCCGCGGGATATTATTTCCGGCAACGTTGGCGACAATGATGTTTATGGCGCTCAGCAACATGCGCCGTTATTAAGTATTGAGTTCGATTTCTAATTCTATATCCAATGGATTTCGAGTTGCATTGAGGCGGCAACTGAAGGAGAAATTCGTCAGGAACGAATTTGAACAGCCGGAGGCTGCCTTCGGTGAGGGACATGGATGTCCCTCATTCATTCCCAGGAGCGTACATCCGTACATGACGGGGGTGAGCAAAGGCAGCCAACAAAAATGCAGCCTGAAAGACAACGGATATAAAAATACAACAACATCCCTTGGTGTACAGGATTTCGCTGTATCACTGTATTCCAGACAATTTATGCGGTTGGTCACCACAGGCGCCCGTCTGAGCGGTTTGCAGGCTCAGGCGTGCGCTGCCCTACAACACTTCACCGACTAACCTCGATCCGATGGAGTAAACATGAAAAAAATAAGTTTAACCAAAATGATCATATTAGGCCTGATACTCGGCATGATTGCCGGGGTGGCAATTAATAATATGGCATCGGCTGATACAGCAAAATCATACGCGCAGGATATTTCTATTTTCACCACCATATTTTTACGCATGGTAAAAATGATTATCGCTCCGCTGGTAATATCCACGCTGGTAGTTGGCATCGCCAAAATGGGCGATGCTAAAACGCTCGGGCGGATATTCTCGAAAACTTTTTTCCTGTTTATTTGCGCCTCGCTGCTGTCGATTGCGCTGGGGCTGGTGATCGTTAATCTGTTCCAGCCGGGGGCGGGGATTAATTTCGTCGCCCACGATGCCGGAGCGGTCGCGGCCGTTCAGTCTGAGCCCTTCACGCTGAAGGTATTTATCTCTCACGCGGTGCCGACCAGCATCGTTGATGCGATGGCGCGCAACGAAATCCTGCAAATCGTGGTGTTCTCCATTTTCCTCGGCTGTAGCCTGGCGGCTATCGGCGAAAAAGCCGAACCCATTGTGAAAGTGCTCGATTCACTGGTCCACGTAATGTTGAAGCTGACGGGCTACGTCATGCTCTTCGCGCCGCTAACCGTCTTTGCCGCTATCTCAGGGCTGATCGCCGAGCGCGGTCTGGGCGTAATGGTCAGCGCCGGTATCTTTATGGGTGAGTTCTACCTGACGCTTGGCATGCTGTGGGCGATGCTGATTGGCCTGTCGGCGGTCATTGTTGGTCCGTGCATTGGCCGTCTGACCAAAGCGATCCTTGAGCCCGCCCTGCTGGCCTTCACCACGTCCAGCTCTGAAGCCGCCTTCCCGGGCACCCTCGATAAGCTGGAAAAATTTGGCGTCTCTTCCAAAATCGCCAGCTTCGTTCTGCCCATTGGCTACTCCTTTAACCTGGTTGGCTCCATGGCCTACTGCTCGTTCGCCACGGTGTTTATCGCCCAGGCCTGCAACGTGCACCTCGGCATGGGCGAGCAGATCACCATGCTGCTGATTCTGATGCTGACCTCAAAAGGGATGGCGGGCGTACCGCGCGCCTCAATGGTGGTTATTGCCGCGACGCTGAACCAGTTCAACATTCCGGAAGCGGGCCTGATCCTGTTGATGGGCGTCGATCCGTTCCTCGATATGGGTCGCTCCGCCACCAACGTAATGAGTAACGCCATGGGCGCCGCCATCGTTGGCCGCTGGGAAGGCGAGCACTATGGAGAAGGCTGCCGCGGCACCGCCCCGGTCAAAAAACCCGAGCAGGAGCGTCCTGCCAGCGAAACGTCCGAAGTGGCGATGTCCTGACGGCAAGATGGCTATGAACCCCAGGCCGGATTTATCCGGCCCGGTTCCTCTCAATAATCTCAACAGGACATACCATGAACGTTAAATTTCTCGGCACCTGCCTGTTCACCGCCAGCTTATTGTTTAGCGGCGCCGCCGCAGCTCAGGGCGCACCGGACTACGCCAGCATTATCGAGCAGGCGCATCAGAAATATAAAAATAACCACGAGGGTAAAGTCGCCGACTACATCCCCGCTCTGGCGACCTATAGCCCGGATAATTTCGCCATTACGCTCGCGACGGTAGAAGGCAAAATTTACCAGACCGGCGACGTAAAAAAAGCGTTCCCGATGGAGTCCCTGAGCAAAGTGTTCACCCTGGCGCTGGCAATGGAGCAACGCGGACCGCAGGAAGTGTTGGATAAACTCGGCGCCAACGCCACCGGCCTGCCCTTCAATTCCGGATTAGCCGTCGAACTCACCCAAGGCGCGCCGGAGAATCCGTTAGTCAACGCCGGCGCCATGAGCACCGTGAGCCTGATTGCGGCGCAGGACAAAACCGACCGCTGGAATAAAATCCTCAACAATCTCAGCGCCTGGGCCGACAGTACGCTGAGCGTGAACGAGCCGGTATTTCAATCCGAAATGGCAACCAACCAGCATAACCAGGCGCTGGCCATGTTGATGCATTCCTACCGCAGCTTTTATGGCGATCCGCAGGAAGCCGTCGAAATCTACACCCGTCAATGTTCGGTGGATATCACCGTTGAGCAGCTCGCCAAAATGGGAGCCGTGCTGGCCAACGGCGGTAAATCGCCGTTCAACGGCAGGCAACTGCTTAACGCCAGCTATGTGCCGCAGATACTGGCGGAAATGGCGATAGCCGGGCTGTACGACGGCAGCGGCAGATGGCTGTATAGCGTCGGTATTCCGGCGAAATCCGGCGTTGCCGGCGGGATGATCGCCGTGGTGCCGGGGCGGTACGCCATCGCCGTCTACTCCCCTCCGCTGGATGCAGCCGGTAATAGCGTTCGCGCCCAGCAAACCATCGAGTACGTCGCTAAAGCGACGCAGGCCAATCTCTTTTTCGCGAAATAGTGAGATGTCACATGTCTAAACCCTTTGTCTGGCAGGAACTCTTTGTGCAGAGTAAAGATAATACGGAATATGAACTACTCAGTAATCAACATGTTAAGGTGACAGAGTTAGATGGTGAAGAGGTCATCAAGGTTGCGCCCGAAGCGTTAACGTTGCTGGCTCAGCAGGCATTTTATGAGGCTTCATTTTTCCTGCGCGCCGGACATTTAAAACAGATCGCCAGTATCCTGCACGATCCGCAGGCCAGCAGTAACGATAAATACGTTGCGCTGCAGCTGCTGCGCAACGCCGAAGTCTCGGCAAAAGGCGTGCTGCCAAACTGCCAGGATACCGGGACCGCAACCATCGTGGCGAGCAAAGGCCAGAACGTCTGGACCGGCGGCAACGATGCTGAAGCCCTGAGTCAGGGCGTCTACAACACCTTCCAGGAAAATAATTTACGCTATTCGCAAAATGCCCCCCTCGATATGTACACCGAGGTCAACACGGAGACTAACCTGCCGGCGCAGATCGACATCAGCGCCGTGCCGGGTAGCGAATACCGCTTCCTGTTCGTCAACAAAGGCGGCGGCTCGGCGAACAAAGCAGCGCTGTTTCAGGAAACAAAATCCATCCTGCAGCCGGAAAAACTCACCGCCTTCCTGATTGAAAAAATGAAAGCGCTGGGCACCGCCGCCTGTCCGCCGTACCACATCGCCTTTGTGGTGGGCGGCCTCTCGGCGGATCAGGCATTGAAGGTGGCGAAGCTGGCTTCGACCAAATATTATGACAATCTGCCCACCAGCGGAAATGCGCTGGGCCAGGCGTTTCGCGATACCGCGCTGGAGGCGACGTTGCTTAACGCCAGCCGCGAGTTCGGCATCGGCGCGCAGTTTGGCGGCAAATATTTCGCTCACGATATTCGCGTGATCCGCCTGCCGCGGCACGGCGGCTCCTGCCCTATCGCTATGGCCCTCTCCTGCTCCGCCGATCGAAACATTAAAGCCAAAATCAACAAGCACGGCATCTGGCTGGAGAAGCTGGAACATAACCCGGGCAAGTTTATTCCTGATTCTCAGCGGATAGAAAACGGGGCGCAGACCGTCCAGCTCGACCTGAATCGGCCGCTGCGCGATATCCTTCGCGATATGTCAGCCCTGCCGGTCGGTACCCGGCTGTCGCTGAGCGGTCCAATTGTCGTCGCCCGCGATATTGCCCATGCCAAAATTAAAGAGCGGCTGGATAATGGCGAACCGATGCCAGCTTACATGCGCAATCATATCGTCTACTACGCCGGACCGGCGAAAACGCCAGACAATCTTGCCTGCGGCTCGCTGGGTCCCACCACCGGCGGACGGATGGACGGGTATGTTGATGCTTTCCAGGCCGCGGGCGGGAGTCTGATCATGCTCTCAAAAGGCAACCGCAGCCCACAGGTGACCGAAGCCTGCCTGAAACACGGCGGTTTTAATCTCGGCAGCATCGGCGGTGCGGCGGCTCTGCTGGCGCAGCAGTACGTGAAAAGTTTACGCTGCCTTGAGTATCCGGAACTGGGCATGGAAGCGGTATGGATGATGGAAGTCGAAAACCTGCCCGCGTTTGTGCTGGTTGACGACAAAGGCAACAACTTCTTTAGCCAGTTCGAGCAGCAGCACCGCTGCGCCACCTGTCCGGCAGGGCACTAAGGAGCATTTATGCACGCGCGAGGTAATCCTGACCGCCATCGTCAGCGCCAGCAGAAGCTGAAAACGCAGGTTGATACCCGCGTGGCGGCGGCAACGGAGCAAAAAGGCATCTTGATCGTCTTCACCGGCAACGGTAAGGGCAAATCTACTGCCGCCTTTGGTACGGCAACGCGAGCCGTCGGACATGGTAAGCGCGTCAGCGTTGCCCAGTTCATTAAAGGCCAGTGGGATAATGGAGAGTACAATACGCTGCATCCTCTGGGCGTTGAGTTTCACATTATGGGCACCGGCTTTACCTGGGAAACGCAAAACCGGGAAACGGATATGGAGGCGGCATCGGCCGTATGGCGAGAGAGTAAGCGCATGCTGGCCGATCCGAGCTACGATCTGGTGGTGCTGGATGAGCTCACGTATATGCTGGCGTATCGCTACCTGGATCCACAGGAAGTGATTGCCGCTATTGTCAATCGTCCGCCGCAGCAGAACGTGATTGTTACCGGCCGCGGCTGCCATGCCCGCCTGCTGGAGCTTGCCGATACGGTCAGCGAACTGCGCCCGGTGAAGCACGCCTTTGACGGTGGTATTCAGGCGCAGGCAGGAATCGACTGGTAGTTTGACCCGGCTCGCGCTGCGTTCTGCTCCGTGGGCTACTCTGCGCGCTGCTCCCGGGGGCGGCGCTTGACGCGCCTTGCCCGGGCTACAGGTTCATCGCCGTTTGCAGCGCGGTAGCCCGGACAGATGCGCAGTACAGGTTCACCGCCGACTCCGGGCCGGTAGCCCGGACAGATGCGCAGCATCGCCTCCGGGGAGTTCAACGACTCTGCTCTCTACTGGGCTACTCTGCGCGCTGCTCCCGGCGCGGCGCTCAACGCGCCTTGCCCGGGCTACGGGTTCACCGCCGTCTGCGGGCCGGAAGCCCGGGCAAAGCGCCGTCAGGCAGCCGACACCACCGATTTTTGCAGCAGCCAGTCGCGAAATACCTGCAAATGACGGGATTCCGTTTTATCCTCCTGCCACGTCATAATAAAACGGTTACCGGTACGAATCGGCACATCGCAGGGGATCACCATCTCACCGCTATCCAGGTCATGCTGAATGGCAAAACGCGGCAGTAGCGCGACTCCCAGATTTGAACGCACTGCCGCAATCAGCATCGAGAGCAGATCGAAACGTGGACCGATGTTGATCTGCGGGCTGGTGATATTCGACAACGCAAACCACTCCTGCCAGCCGTGAATCCGCGTGCTTTGATGCAGCAGCGGAAATTCGCCCAGCAGCTCCTCCACCGCCAGCTTTTGCCCGGGTTCCGACAGCAGTCCGCAGCCGCACACCGGCAAAATTTCCTCTTCAAACAGATACTCCACTTCAGACCACGGCGAGCAAAAATCCTCGCGCATAATGGCGGCATCGTACTCGCGGCTCAGAAAATCACTCATGCTGGCCAGCGAATGAATATTAACGATGATGTCAGGATTTAATTTATTAAACTCGCGCAGGTTGGGGATCAGCCAGTGGGTGCTAAAGGTGGGATTAACGGCCAGTTCAAGAACCTGCACCGTCGGTTGCCAGGTCATAATCGAATTGGTATCACGCTCCAGTTTGTTCAACGTTTCTTTAACGATAGACAAATAATGCTTGCCGGCCTCATTTAAAAAAATCCTTTTTTTAGCATGATTAAATAATGACGTATGGAGGAAATCCTCCAGCGCCGTGACCTGTCGGAACACGGCGCTTTGTGTTAAAGCCAACTCTTCCGCTGCCCGGGTATAACTTTCATGGCGAGCCACAACCTCAAAAGTCACCAGTAATTCAGTTTTCGGTATTTTTCCTCTCATAACGTCTTCCATTTACGGCGTGCAAAAATTGTTTAATAGATAAAAAAAGCGCGCAAGGACATCAGGTTAGCCCCCGGTGTTATATTTTATTTTACCGTCAGGTGTCATTGATCTATTCCATGATTAATGCATACTATCACTGATCAAATAATAACCAATGATACCCAGGCGCTACAATAAAGACAATTTAAACAACGTGATTGCTGCACAATTAAAAGCATTAAGTTGTCAATGTTTTTTCACGTTAACTTGTTTATTAGCGAAGACATGAAGAGAGCCACTGGGAATTAATTACCTGGCCATGGGCATAATTGAAAAATTCCGCGATCGGGCACACATTATGAATGCTCCAGGAAAAATCTGTATTAGCCTGAATTCGAGGCTAACCGATGCGAGGTGAAGATCTCCAGAGGTTCCGTTCGCGGAACGACTGGGGGGTCGTACGGTGAGCAGCGCGGAACACCCGGCAAAAGTAGCTGGTTTGCGCAAACTGAAGCTTACGCGCCACGCTGTCTATGGAATTAGCCGGGTCCCCGAGCAGCTCTCCGGCACGCTGCATTTTCTTCTGATTGACCCACACCTTAAAATTTACGCCCTGACGCTTTTTAAAAAAACGGCTGAAGTAGTTAGCGCTGAGACAAACATGGGCGGCAACAGATTCCAGAGACAGCTCATCATATAAATGTTCATCAATATAGCGCAGCGCAGCCGCCAGTTTTATTTCATGCGGCGATTTTTGCGCATAATAAAAAGTGCTCTTTTGTCGCGCCAGTCTCGCACCTTCCTCCTCTGCTTCTTCCATCGCTGAGTAATGACTAACGATGAAATGCAGTAGCCTTATCGCCGCCGAGCGATGATTATTATCGGTTGCTGCTCGATGGTCAAAAATAATATACCCGCATATTTCATTGCTTTGAACCAGCGGTAGGGAAAAGAACTCTGCCCCCGCATAGCAATCGGGCAAGCGACCGTCGGTTACCTTAATAACCGTCGCCGTCAGCCCCGTTGCCCGCGAAAAAACATCTGTTAACGAACTAAAAAAAACGATGCCATTATCCCTTTTATTTTCCGCCATCTTATTCTCCGTAAGCTTTTGCAAGCGGTTAATATGCAAAATATTACGGATAAAAAGGATGATGACTGACGCAAAAAATAATCTCATTTAAACAGATGAATATGATCAAAATGCACAACCGTTACGCCGGTTCAGGAGGACGATGCCTGAGAGCTGCCCGCGCTCAGGCGGCCAGCGTTCTCAAACTTTAACGAATCTTCACAGAAAACTGTGAGCACAAATTTCTGACCGACAAATGATTAATTGTTATATTTCATAAAGTTATACAAATATCATGCGTTTTCGTGATGTTGTTGTTTGTGAGAATCATCATGTGAATGTGAAATGCCCTCCTGAATAATAGGTTCAATGTGAAAACAACTTGAACGGAGTGGATCCATGGCCGTCACTACAGGCGTTATCGCCGACGATTTTACCGGCGCAACGGATATAGCAAGCTTTATGGCTGAACAGGGCTGGCGAGTCGCGCTGCTGCCCGGCATGCCCGATATCACTCAGAGCTGGAACGAAGAGGTTGACGCTATCGTCATCTCGTTGAAGAGCCGCGCTTTACCGGCAGAACAGGCCGTCGCCCAGTCCCTGGCCTGCGCCCGCTGGCTAAGACAAAACGCCGGCGTCCGCCAGCTCTATTTCAAGTATTGCTCAACCTTTGATTCCACGCCGGCGGGCAACATCGGCCCGGTAAGCGATGCGCTGATGAACGACATTCAGGCCCCGCTAATCGTTCACTGCCCCGCTCTGCCGCAAAACGGGCGCACGGTGGTCCACGGCCATCTGTTTGTGAACGGGGTGCTGCTTAACGAATCCGGTATGGAAAAACATCCGCTAAATCCGATGACCGATGCCAGCGTACCGCGCCTGCTGGCCGCGCAGACGGCCAGCCCGGTTGGGCACATTGCTCTCAATACGATTCGCAGCGGTGTGGAAGCGGTCACTTACGCCTTAGCACACTATCAGACTGAAGGGACGCGCCATGTGATTGTCGATACGCTGGACGGCACCGATCTCCATACCCTGGCTCAGGCGCTGCAGGAGTATCCGCTGCTGGCCGGAGGTTCCGGTCTCGGCGGCGCGCTGGCCGCTAACGCTGGTGGTCATCCTGTTGCGTCGCCGCACCGCTTTCCCTCTCCCGCCAGAGCAGTCGTGTTCTCCGGCAGCTGTTCGACGATGAGCAACCGCCAGGTCAACCGCTATAAAGCCCAGGCGGCATCCTGTTTGCTTGACGTTGCCCGCTGCCTGTCGGATACCGAAAGCTACAGCGACGAACTGTCTACCTGGGCGATGGCGCATATCAGCGACCCGCTCGCGCCGCTACTTTATGCCACCCAGCCGCCAGAGGCGCTACAGCGCATTCAGCAGGAATACGGCGAACAGGCCGCCAGTCGGGCAATCGAACGCACTTTCGCCCGGCTGAGCGCCAAACTTCTGGCTGCAGGCGTCAACACCTTTATTGTCGCTGGCGGAGAAACCTCCGGCACCGTCGTGGAAGCGCTACAGGTGAAGCGCCTGGCCGTCGGCAGAGCGATCGCGCCGGGCGTACCCTGGGTCTTCTCCTCCGGCCTGGCGCTGGCCCTGAAGTCAGGCAACTTTGGCGACGAAGATTTCTTTTTTACGGCCCAGGAGTATCCATCATGAATCCGGTGAGTGAACACCAACTCCGCGAACAGCTGGTCCACTATGGGCGCTCGCTGTTTATGCGCGGCTACAGCAGCGGCGGTTCCGGCAATCTCAGCGTGAAGCTGCCGGACGGCGGCTATCTGGTGACCCCAACCAATTCCTGTCTGGGTGAACTGCAGGCCGCCACCCTGAGTCGACTGGATGCCGATGGCGTGCATCTCAGCGGCGATAAGCCGTCAAAAGAGGTCCCTATGCATCTGGCGTGGTACCGCCACCGGCCTTCCTGCGGGGCCGTAGTACATCTGCACTCTCCGTGGCTGACCGCGCTCTCCTGTCTACCGTGCGCCACGCCGGAAAACTGCCTGCCGCCGCTAACGCCGTACTACGTGATGCGCGTCGGACGGCTGCCGCTGCTGCCCTATTTCAAACCCGGACACGAGGGCATTGCCAGCGCGCTCAGTGACATCGCCGCAGACCATACGGCGGCGCTACTGGCCAACCACGGGCCGGTAGTGAGCGGTCGCTCGCTGCGCGAGGCGGTGTTTAACGCCGAAGAACTGGAAGACAGCGCCCGTATCTGGCTGACCTTAAAACCGCTCGGCTATGTCCCGCTCTCAGAAGCAGCGGTGGCCGAACTCGAACAATCCCGACAGGCCTGAGGTGCGATGATGATCCCGGAACAACGGCGCGACTTTATTTACCGCTACGTGCATGAAAAAAACGCCGCCTCCTTCAATGAACTGGCGGAGCTGATGAGCGTGTCGCATATGACGGTACGCCGCGACATTCAGCTGCTGGAAGAAGAAGGCAAGGTTATCGCCATTAACGGCGGCGTGAAGCTCAATAACCTGCTTAAATCCGAGCTGCCGTGGCGAGAGAAAGCGGAGTTGCATCATGAAGTAAAACGCAAAATGGGCCAGCTGGCGGCGATGCTCATCGAGCCGGGTCAAACGCTCTACCTCGATGCCGGCACCTCGTTGTTTGAAGTGGCGAAAGCGGTGGCCGCCAGCCGCTGTTTTAACCTGACGGTCGTCACCAACGACTTTTCCATCAGCCACTACCTGATGGATATGCCGCATATCACGCTCTATCACACCGGCGGCCTGGTGGACCAGCGCAACCGCTCAAGCATTGGTAAAAGCGCCGCCAGCTTTCTTCGCACCATTAATATTGACGTGGCATTTCTGAGCTCCTCTTCGTGGGATACCGAACGCGGGATGTCAACGCCGAGCGAAGGGAAAGCCTCGGTCAAGGAGGCGGTGCTCACCGTTTCCCGGCGTCGGGTACTGGTCTGCGATAGCAGTAAATTTGGCAAATACGGCATGTTCCATATCTGCGGGCTGGAGCAATTGACCGATATTGTTTCTGATAACCGGCTACCGGAGGATGCGCAACACACTATTGCCAGCCAGGGGGTGAAGCTGCATCTGGTAGATAGCCGGGAGGATGCGCATCATGCTGAAGCTCGCGGCTAACCTCGATTGGCTATTTACCGATTTACCGATAGCGGCACGTTTCCAGGCGGCAAAAGCGGCCGGTTTTCACGGCATTGAAGGGCTATTTCTCTGGCAACACCCGCTGGAACAGCTGCAGGCGGCACAGCGGCAAACGTCTCTACCGCTGGTGCTGATGAACGCTCCGGCAGGCAACTGGTCTCAGGGTGAACGCGGGCTGGCAGCGCTACCCGGGCGCGAAGAGGAGTTTCACCGCAGTCTGGAGCGGGCTCGTCATTATGCCACGGCGCTGGGCTGCCGCCGGGTTCACGTTATGGCGGGCTTGCGCTGCGATGCTCTGACGCATCAGGCCCAGCTTGAGCTCTTGCGCAACAGGCTGCGTATCGCCTGCGATGTGCTGGCTGTTGCGGGAATAGACGTGCTGATTGAACCATTAAACTCGCAGGATATGCCCGGCTATTTTATTGATAGCTTTCCGCTGGCCGCAGCAATCATTGACCAGGTCGCCAGGAACAATATCGGTTTACAGTTTGATATTTATCACTGCCAGAAAATTCACGGCAACGTCGCCAAAAATATTGAACGCTACTTTACGCTTATCAAACATATTCAAATTGCTTCCGTTCCTTATCGCCATGAACCTGGGACCGGCGAATTAAATGAAGCATGGTTATTCGATTTTATTAAAAAAATGAACTACAAGGGCTGGATTGGTTGTGAATATCAACCCTCAACATCAGGCCCCGAATCATTACGCTGGATAACGCCTTACCTGTAATTTTAATCTCTCTGTACCGGAGGAAAATATGTCGGATACCGTTATTATCTCGCTGGCACCCGTTGCCGCGGATTGCCCTCGAGTTATACCCGAAGAACTGGCGCAGGAAATACTCGCCAGCGTAGAATATGGCGCGGCGATTGTTCATCTGCACGTCCGTGATAAGCAGGGGTGTCTGACGCCGGACACCGTCGATTTTCAGGCCACAATCGACCCTGTGATGCGCCATTCAAACCTGATAATTCAGGCCTCTACCGGCGGCGTCTCTTCGCTGTCCATCGCCGAACGCTGCGCGCCCCTGGCCTGCTCAGGAGTGGAGATGGCGTCGCTTAACGTCGGCTCCGTTAACCTTGGCGATGCCGTTTACTTTAATCCCGGCCCGGACGTCGAATATTGTGCAAGACAAATCATCGCGCATAACATAATTCCCGAATTTGAAGTTTTCGAAATTGGCATGATTAATAACATCCTGGCTCTGCAGGAAAATATCAAATTCAAAACCCCGATGCTGTTTAATATTGTACTGGGGCATCGCGGCAGTACCCCCGCCACGATTGATACATTAATTGCCATGCGCAGCATGCTCCCCCGCGAGGCCTTATGGGGAATAACGCATTTTGGCAGAAAGAATTTCGATATTATCGCTGCCGCGGTCGCCATGGGCGCCAGCGAGGTTCGAATTGGCTTTGAGGATAGCTATTATTTAAGCGCAGAAGAAAAAGCCCAGAATAACTATCAGCAGGTCGCCAAACTCGCCACCCTGATTCGCAGCATGGATAAGAAAGTCGCCACGCCCGACATTGCGCGGCAAATGTTATCTATTCCCCCCCGGCAGCAATAACAACAGAAAGGACATTTCGCTATGACTATGACCACTGTTATTCACAAAACCGGTCTCGGCGTCAGCATCGCCGGAGCCGCCCTGGCGGCGGTTGGCGCGCTGATGCATTCACCCGCGCTCTGGCAGCCTGGGCTGGTGATGTTCACCGCCGGTTTTGCGGCGGGAGCAGGATACTGGCCGGGGTTACGCAGCTATCAGTTTACCTTGTGGATCATCGCCGGTTTCGTTGCCGCGATGACCTGGTCTACGGATCTGATCGTCTGGGGCGGCTTTAACATCACCCATAAATGGATCGTTTTCCTGGTCATCCAGGCCACTATGTTCAGCATGGGCACCAAGCTGACGATCCAGGATTTTATCGATGTCGCCAAAATGCCGTGGGCGGTGTTTATCGGTACCTTCTGCCATTTTGTCATTATGCCCCTGCTCGGCCTGACCATTACCCTGGTCTTCAACTTTCCGCCGGAAGTCGCGGTGGGCATCCTGCTGATTGGCGCGTGTCCCAGCGGCCTCTCTTCGACGGTGATGGTTTACATCGCCAACGCTAACCTGGCGCTGGCGGTATCGATAGCGGCAGTATCAACCCTGGCGGCCACGGTGATGACGCCGCTGTGGGTTAACCTGCTGGCGGGCTCGATGATCGATATTCAGCTGACCGCAATGGTGATGGACGTGGTGAAAATCGTGCTCATCCCGATCGGCGCGGCGATCTTACACGACTACCTGAAAACCTACGCCAGTATACGCGGCCGCCGTATTGTGCAGGGACTGGCCGGGCTCGGCGCTCTGTGGCTGCTGTATATGAGCGCCGGAGGCTGGAACACGCTGTTCGCCAGCGCCGGCGCCGAAGCGCAAATGTACGCCGTGGTTGTCAACTTCGTGGCTGGCGGTCTCGTCTGGGCGCTGTTTTACAACTGGCTGTATGGTCGCGTTGAAGGTATTAAGAAAATCATGCCGACTATCTCGATGATAGGGATTATTTTCTTCACGACCACCGCCGCCGCTGCGGGACGCGACAACCTGGTGCAGGTCGGCTTCCTGCTCTGTTTCGCCATGCTGATGCATAACCTCGGCGGTTTCCTGATTGGTTATCTGATGAGTCGCTGGATCTTTCGCATGGACGTACAGTCCGCCCGTACCGTGGCCTTTGAAGTCGGACTGCAAAACGGCGGAATGGCGTCGGGGCTTGCCGCCGCGATGGGCAAGCTGGCAACAGTGGGCCTTGCTTCCGCGGTGATGACTCCGCTTGGCAACGTCAGCGGCTCGCTGCTGGCGAACTACTGGCGCAAAAAGGACGCCCGACAGGCGCAGGCCGCCGCGAACAACCCCGCTCAAACCGTTTCTGAACATCTTTCAAAAGGATAATCACCATGACGACTCTCACTCTGGAACAGGCTTTACGCGCCGTAGCGTTCGCGCTTGACCTCGCTGACTCCTGCTATGCAAAGCGCCCGCTAAGCGTAGCGGTGTGCGACGCCAGCGGGGAGCTGCTCAGCTTCGCGCGGATGGACAATGCCAAATTGTTAACCATTGAACTTACCCAGCGCAAGGCGCATACCAGCAGTCGCCTCGGCTGTACCACGCAGGCATTTTTACAGCGCCTGCAAAAAGAGCAGCTGGACATCAGTTACTTTGCCGATCCGCATTTTACCGCCCTGCCCGGCGGGGTCCCGCTTCTGTACGACGGTAAATGTCTCGGCGCCGTCGCGGTAGGCGGGCTATCGGCACAGGAAGATCACGACGCGGCGCTGGCCGTCGCAGAAAATTTGCTTAAGGAGATAGCCCAATGAAAAAGATCGCTATGCTGCACACCAGTTCAGCGACGCTCGCGATGATGCAGCAGCTGATTGCCGATATCATGCCGGAAGTGGAAGTCATGCATCTGGTGGAAGAATCCATGATCAAGCAGGTAATGAAGGCCGGAGGGATAACGCCGAATATTGCCGCCCGCATCGCCGACTACGTGCATATTGCCGAAAAAGCGGACTGCGATATTTTCATTACCGCCTGCTCTTCTATTGGTACGGCGGTGGAACAGTGCCAGTTTCTGACGCCGCTTCAGCTCGCCCGTATTGACAACGCGATGGTCGAAGAAGCGATTGAAAAAGGCGAGCGTATCGCCGTGCTGGCAACCGTAGCGACCACGCTAAAGCCGACGCTGGATTACGTCCAGCGCAAAGTACAGGAGAGCGGTAAGCCGCGCGCCATTACCCCCATATTAATGGAAGAGGCATTCTACGCGCTGCTGGCAGGCGATATGGATACCCATGACCGAATCGTCAGTGAAGGGCTACAAAGCGCGTTTAGCCAGGCGGATGTAGTAATGCTGGCGCAAGCCTCAATGGCCCGGGTATTGCAGCAGCTCCCTGCCCAGCCGGTACCGGTCATGACCTCACCAGAAAGCGGGATTCGCTGGCTGAAAGCGCTGGCGGAAAGCTGAGTTACAGGCAAAAAAAAGGCCATCATCAGATGGCCAACCATGTCGAAACTGGACCAGCCCTTGACCATGCAGAAAGTCAGGGCTGTTTTTTTACTTATTACTTAATGACGGTTTTCAGCGCTTCGCCGATATCGGCCAGGCTGCGAACGGTTTTCACGCCAGCGGCTTCCAGAGCGGCGAATTTTTCATCCGCCGTCCCTTTACCACCCGCAATGATGGCACCCGCGTGCCCCATACGTTTGCCTTTCGGCGCGGTCACGCCGGCGATGTAGCCGACAACCGGTTTGGTCACATGATCTTTGATGTAAGCGGCCGCTTCTTCTTCCGCGCTACCGCCGATCTCACCGATCATCACAATCGCTTCGGTCTGCGGATCTTCCTGGAACAGTTTCAGGATATCGATGAAGTTGGATCCCGGAATCGGGTCGCCGCCGATGCCCACGCAGGTGGACTGACCAAAGCCGTAGTCGGTGGTCTGCTTAACCGCTTCATAGGTCAGGGTACCGGAACGGGAAACGATGCCCACTTTACCCGGCTGGTGAATGTGGCCCGGCATGATGCCGATTTTGCATTCGCCCGGAGTGATCACGCCCGGGCAGTTCGGCCCGATCATGCGCACGCCCGCTTCGTCGAGCTTCACTTTCACGGTCAGCATATCCAGCGTCGGGATACCTTCGGTGATGGTGATAATCAGCTTAATGCCAGCATCGATAGCTTCCAGAATAGAATCTTTGCAGAACGGCGCCGGAACGTAGATGACGGATGCGGTTGCGCCGGTGGCTTCGACCGCTTCGCGAACGGTATTGAATACCGGCAGGCCCAGATGCGTGGTGCCGCCTTTGCCCGGGGTGACGCCGCCGACCATTTGCGTACCGTAAGCGATGGCTTGTTCAGAGTGGAATGTGCCCTGGCTACCGGTGAAACCCTGGCAGATAACCTTGGTGTCTTTATTAATTAAAACGGACATTATTTCCCCTCCACTGCGGCAACAACCTGCTGAGCTGCATCCGTCAGACTTTTCGCTGCAATAATATTCAGGCCGCTGTCAGCCAGTTTCTTCGCGCCCAGTTCGGCGTTGTTACCTTCCAGACGTACGACTACCGGTACGTTAACGCCCACTTCGGCAACCGCGCCGATGATGCCGTCGGCAATCAGGTCGCAGCGTACAATACCGCCGAAGATGTTAACCAGAACCGCTTTTACGTTGTCATCAGAGAGGATGATTTTGAACGCTTCAGTGACGCGCTCTTTGGTTGCGCCGCCGCCAACGTCAAGGAAGTTAGCCGGTTCGCCGCCGTGCAGCTTAACGATGTCCATGGTGCCCATCGCCAGGCCCGCGCCGTTAACCATGCAACCAATGTTGCCGTCCAGCGCGACGTAGTTCAGTTCCCACTGCGCAGCCTGCGCTTCGCGCGGATCTTCCTGCGACTGGTCGCGCATTTCGCGCAGATCCGGCTGGCGGAACAGCGCGTTGCCGTCAGCGCCCAGCTTGCCGTCGAGGCAGATCAGATCGCCCTGTTTGGTGATAACCAGCGGGTTGATCTCGATCAGCGCCAGGTCGCGCTCAAGGAAAATGGTCGCCAGGCCCATGAAAATTTTAGTGAACTGCTGAACCTGTTTACCTTCCAGACCCAGTTTAAACGCCAGTTCACGACCCTGGTAAGGCATCGGGCCCGCCAGCGGATCGAGGGCGATCTTATGGATCAGATGCGGAGTCTCTTCCGCCACTTTTTCGATTTCCACGCCGCCTTCGGTGGAGGCCATGAAGACCACGCGACGGGAGCTGCGGTCAACTACTGCGCCCAGGTATAGCTCTTTATCGATATCGGTCGCGGCTTCAACCAGAATCTGGTTAACCGGCTGGCCGTTCGCATCTGTTTGATAGGTGACGAGGCGCTTGCCCAGCCAGTGCTCAGCAAATGCGCGAATGTCTTCTTTGCTTTTTACTACCTTCACACCGCCCGCTTTACCGCGGCCACCAGCGTGAACCTGACATTTCACTACCCACGGACCCGCGCCGATTTTAGAAGCGGCTTCTTCTGCTTCACGCGGAGTAGTACAGGCATAACCCACCGGCGCCGGTAAGCCATAGCGGGCAAAAAGTTGTTTTGCCTGATATTCATGTAAGTTCATGTGTTCAGTCCATCCTTCAGGGAATAATTATCTTTAAACCTGTAGGCCTGATAACGGCGCCAGGGCGCGTTATCCGGCCTACGGTAGGTAATACTCTTGCTGACTACACGTCCAGCAGCAGACGAGTCGGGTCTTCCAGCAGCTCTTTAATCGCTACCAGGTAGCCTACCGATTCACGTCCGTCGATCAGACGGTGGTCGTAGGAGAGCGCCAGGTACATCATCGGCAGAATTTCTACCTTACCATTCACCGCCATCGGGCGATCTTTAATGGCATGCATACCCAGAATCGCGCTCTGCGGCGGGTTGATGATCGGCGTGGACATCAGTGAACCGAATACGCCGCCGTTGGTAATGGTGAAGTTACCGCCGGTCAGATCGTCTACGGTCAGCTTGCCGTCGCGGCCTTTTACTGCCAGCTCTTTAATTTTCTTCTCGATATCCGCCATGCCCAGCAGGTCGACATCGCGCAGAACCGGCGTTACCAGGCCGCGCGGCGTAGAGACCGCCATGCTGACGTCGAAGTAGTTGTGGTACACCACGTCATCGCCATCGATAGAGGCGTTCACTTCCGGGTAGCGCTTCAGCGCTTCCACTACCGCCTTCACGTAGAAGGACATAAAGCCCAGACGGATACCGTGACGTTTTTCAAACGCTTCGCCGTACTGCTTACGCAGATCCATAATCGGCTTCATGTTGACTTCGTTGAAGGTCGTCAGCATGGCGGTAGAATTTTTCGCTTCCAGCAGACGCTCGGCAACGCGCTTGCGCAGACGGGTCATCGGCACGCGTTTTTCAGAGCGATTGCCCAGCTGTGGAGCCGGAGCAGCGGCTGGCGCCTCCGCCTTCGCCGGCGCTTTCGCCAGGTGTTTCTCAACGTCTTCGCGGGTCAGACGGCCGCCAACGCCGGTGCCTTTAATGGCTGCCGCGTCGAGGCTGTGTTCCGCCAGCAGACGGCGGATTGCCGGGCTCAGCGCATCGTTATTTTGCTCTTCCAGAGAAGCCTGCTGACGCTGGGCCGGAGTCGACTCTTTAGCATCAGCTTTCGCTCCGGACTCTTTGCCCGCGCTGTTACCTTCGCGCAGGCGGCCGAGGATCTGACGGGAAAGCACGGTGGCGCCTTCGTCTTCAATCACCGCGTCCAGAATGCCATCCGCTGAAGCCGGTACTTCCAGTACCACTTTGTCAGTTTCGATTTCTACCAGCACTTCGTCACGAACAACCGCATCGCCCGGTTTTTTATGCCAGGTGGCAACCGTTGCGTCAGCTACGGACTCAGGCAGGTCGGGAACCAGAATATCTACGCTACTCATTATGTATCCTTTAATTAATCGACGTTCAGCGCGTCATTGACCAGATCTTGTTGCTGTTTCTGGTGAACGGACAGGTATCCTACCGCCGGAGAGGCGGAGGCCGGGCGGCCTGCATAACGCAGAGAGGCCCCAAACGGAATCACTTCACGGAAGTGATGCTGGCTGCAGTACCACGCGCCCTGGTTGAGCGGTTCTTCCTGGCACCAGACAAAATCATGCACGTGCGCATAAGGCTTCAGCGCTTCCTGTACCGCCTGATGCGGGAACGGATAGAGCTGCTCTATGCGAACGATAGCGACATCTTTTTGCTCGTTTTTACGACGCTGTTCCAGCAGGTCGTAGTAAACCTTACCAGAGCACAGCACAACCCGCTTCACTGCTTTCGGATCGAGCTGGTCGATTTCACCGATCGCCGGCTGGAAAGTGCCGTTAGCCAGTTCGTCCATGCTTGATACCGCCAGCGGGTGACGCAGCAGCGATTTCGGCGACATCACGATCAGCGGACGACGCATACCGCGCAGCGCTTGGCGACGAAGCATATGGTAAACCTGCGCCGGGGTGGACGGTACGCAAACCTGCATATTCTGCTCAGCGCAGAGCTGCAGATAGCGCTCCAGACGCGCGGAGGAGTGCTCCGGACCCTGGCCTTCGTAGCCGTGCGGCAGCAGCATCACCAAGCCGCACATACGGCCCCATTTCTGCTCGCCGGAGCTGATGAACTGGTCGATGACCACCTGCGCGCCGTTGGCGAAGTCGCCGAACTGCGCTTCCCAGATGGTCAGGGTGCGCGGCTCAGCGGTGGCGTAGCCGTATTCAAACGCCAGCACTGCTTCTTCCGACAGCACGGAGTCCCAGACTTTAAAATGGCCCTGGCCGTTGTGCACGTGCTGCAGCGGCGTATAGGTTGAGCCATTTTTCTGGTTGTGAATCACCGCATGGCGGTGGAAGAAGGTTCCGCGCCCGGAGTCTTCGCCGGACAGACGCACCGAAATGCCTTCATCGACCAGCGTGGCGTAGGCGAGGTTTTCCGCGCCGCCCCAGTCAAACATCTTCTCGCCGGCGGCCATAAGCTGACGATCGCCGTAGATTTTCGCCACGCGCGACTGCATTTCAACGGCTTCCGGTACCGTACTGATGCGTTTTGCCAGCTCCTGCAGACGCTTAGGTTCAACTTTGTCCGGATAGCTCTCATCCCACTCGTGGTTGAGGTACGGAGACCAGGTAAAGGAGTGCATATTCATCGGACGCCACTCCTTCACCACGCATTCGCCGGCATCCAGCGCGTCACGGTAGAGGTTAACCTGCTCAGTGGCGTCTTCCAGCGTCGCGACGTTATCCGCTTCCAGCTTGTCAGCGTAGATTTTGCGCGGGGTCGGATGCTTTTTGATTTTCTGATACATCAGCGGCTGGGTTGCGCTCGGCTCGTCGGCTTCGTTGTGGCCGTGACGGCGGTAGCACACCAGGTCGATGAAGACATCGCGTTTAAAGGTGTTACGGAAGTCCAGCGCCAGGCGAGTCACGAAAGCGACCGCTTCCGGATCGTCGGCATTCACGTGGAAAATAGGCGCCTGGACCATTTTACCAATATCGGTACAGTACGGGGTAGAACGCGCATCCAGCGGGTTGGAAGTGGTGAAACCCACCTGGTTGTTGATAACGATGCGTACGGTACCGCCGACTTCGTAACCGCGCGCTTTGGACATGTTCAGGGTTTCCTGAACCACGCCCTGGCCGGTTACCGCGGCGTCGCCGTGAATGGTGATCGGCAGAACTTTGTTGCTGCTCGGTTCGTCGAGACGATCGAGACGAGCGCGGACGGAGCCGATAACCACCGGGCTGACGATTTCCAGATGCGACGGGTTAAACGCCAGCGCCAGGTGCACCAGGCCGCCTTCGGTTTCCATATCGGAAGAGAAGCCCATGTGGTACTTCACGTCACCGGTGCCGAGGTGTTCTTTATGTTTACCGGCGAACTCGTCGAACAGGTCCTGCGGTTTTTTACCCAGCACGTTGACCAGCACGTTCAGACGTCCGCGGTGCGCCATACCCAGCACCACTTCGCGGGTGCCGCTCTTACCCGCGTGGCGGATAATCTCTTTCAGCATCGGGATCAGCGCGTCGCCGCCTTCCAGCGAGAAGCGTTTAGCGCCCGGGAATTTCGCGCCGAGGTAGCGCTCCAGGCCTTCCGCCGCGGTCAATTCGCTGAGGAAGCGTTTTTTCTCTTCGGCGCTAAAGTTCGCTTTGCCTGCTACCGACTCAATGCGCTGCTGGATCCAGCGTTTTTCTTCGGTGGAGGTAATATGCATATATTCCGCGCCGATGGAGCCGCAGTAGGTCTGCTTAAGGGCGGAGATCAGATCGCCCAGCTTCATCGTATCTTTGCCGATGGCGAAAGAACCTACGTTATAGATCTCCTGGAAATCGGCCTCGGTCAGATCGTGGTAAGCCGGATCGAGATCCGCCACTCTCTCTTGCTGCCACAGTCCCAGCGGATCGAGATTCGCATGCTGGTGACCACGGAAGCGGTATGCGTTGATGAGCTGCAGGACTTTAACCTGCTTCACATTGGTGTCAGGGTCGGAAATCGAAGAAGTGTAACGCGAGGCATCCTTCGCCAGGCGGCGGAAATAATCACGCGTTTTGGAATGAAATTGATCCGGTTTGACTCCGGTGCCAGGTAACTGCTGGAACATAGAACGCCAGTTGGCGTCAACAGAGTCAGGATCGGTTAAGAAGTCTTCATAGAGCTGTTCTATCCAGCTCTGGTTCGAACCAGAGAGGTAAGAAGAGTCCAGCCAGGCTTTCATTGCGCCGTTCTGCATCGTGATCCCTTAAGCATTTATATGCTTATTTCGCCGTAGAAACTACCACGCACAGAAGTTGTACGTGCCGGGGTTCACTTGTTGCGGAGGAGTTGTGGTTTCGTCCGCTAAGGAACCTTTAAAAACTGCCATTAATCTTCGGCGTTCAGGCTGCGGTTGCGTTAGCTGCCTTCACTTACCCCGGTCACATAGTTCACTATGCTCCCGGGGATGCGTTCAGTTGCCGCCTTACCTCGCTCTGAACGCCTTGATTACTGGTACATATTTGGCGGTTTTTAAAGATTTCCTGCTATATCCCCCGGCGGCGCGAACGCTTGCCGGGGCTACTGCTTCGGATTGCCCGGATACGCGGTAGCGCCATCCGGGACAGACCGGGTTACTTACGCACTGCGCTGCAGCAGCATCGACTTAATATGGCCGATGGCGCGCGTCGGGTTCAGCCCCTTAGGACACACACTGACGCAGTTCATAATGCTGTGACAGCGGAATACGCTGAAAGCATCGCTCAGCCCTTCGAGGCGATCGCTGGTTTCGGTATCGCGGCTGTCGATCAGGAAGCGATACGCGGCCAGCAGGCCAGCCGGGCCGATAAACTTGTCCGGGTTCCACCAGAACGACGGGCAAGAAGTCGAACAACATGCGCAGAGAATACACTCGTACAAACCATCGAGTTTCTCACGCTGCTCTGGCGTCTGCAGATGCTCACGAGCCGGAGGATTTTGCCCATTATTCAATAAGTAAGGCTTAATCTTCTCATATTGTGCATAGAATTGCCCCATGTCTACCACCAAATCACGGATAACCGGTAATCCTGGCAGCGGACGGATAACAATTTTCTTACCCGGCTGATTCAGCGCGGAGATCGGCGTGATGCACGCCAGACCATTTTTACCGTTCATGTTCAGACCGTCGGAACCGCATACCCCTTCACGACAGGAGCGACGGAACGACAGCGACGGATCTTTCTCTTTCAGCTGGATTAACGCATCCAGCAGCATCATGTCACGACCCTCTTCCGCTTCCAGGGTGTAATCCTGCATACGCGGAGCATCGTCTACGTCCGGGTTATAACGATAAACTGAAAACTCGAGTTTCATATTCCTGTCTCCGCATTAATAAGTACGAATCTTCGGCGGGAATGCCGGACGCAGTTTCGGTTCCATATTGACGCTACGACGCGTCATGGATTCCGACTCTGGCAGATACAGGGAATGGCACAGCCAGTTTTCATCATCACGATCCGGGAAGTCGAAGCGGCTATGCGCGCCGCGGCTTTCGGTACGATAATTTGCAGACATTGCGGTGGCGTAAGCGGTTTCCATCAGGTTATCCAGCTCCAGGCACTCAACGCGCTGGGTGTTGAACTCGCTGGAAGTATCATCCAGACGGGCGTTTTTCAGGCGCTCGCGGATGGCTTTCAGCTGCTCAAGGCCCTTCGCCATCGCATCCCCTTCGCGGAATACCGAGAAGTTATGCTGCATACACTCTTGCAGCGCTTTGCGGATTTCGACCGGATCTTCGCCATTCCGGTTGCCGTTCCAGCGGTTCAGACGTTCCAGAGAAGCGTCGATCTCGTCATCCGTCGCATCGCGCAGTACGCCCTGCTCGGCGATAGACTCTTGCAGATGCAGACCTACCGCGCGGCCAAAGACCACCAGGTCAAGCAGCGAGTTGCCACCCAGACGGTTTGCGCCGTGTACCGATACGCAGGCGATTTCGCCTACCGCAAACAGCCCCGGAATCACCACGTCTTCGCCCTGCTCGTTGACGGTCAGCGCCTGGCCGCTCACTTTGGTCGGAATACCGCCCATCATATAGTGGCAGGTTGGAATGACCGGAATCGGCTCTTTCACCGGGTCGACGTGGGCAAAGGTACGGGAGAGTTCCAGAATACCCGGCAGGCGGGACTCAAGCACTTCTTTACCGAGGTGATCGAGTTTCAGCTTGGCGTGCGGGCCCCACGGACCGTCACAGCCGCGACCTTCACGGATTTCGATCATGATGGAACGCGCCACCACGTCGCGACCCGCCAGGTCTTTCGCGTTCGGCGCATAACGCTCCATAAAGCGCTCGCCGTGTTTATTCAGCAGATAGCCGCCTTCGCCGCGGCAGCCTTCGGTCACCAGAACCCCCGCCCCGGCAATACCGGTCGGGTGGAACTGCCACATTTCCATATCCTGTACCGGAACGCCGGCGCGGATCGCCATGCCAACGCCGTCGCCGGTATTGATATGCGCATTGGTGGTGGACTGATAAATACGGCCGGCGCCGCCGGTCGCCAGCACGGTGGCGCGGGCTTTGAAGTAAACCACTTCACCGGTCTCGATGCACAGGGCGGTACAGCCGACCACCGCGCCATCGGCGTTTTTCACCAGATCCAGCGCGTACCACTCGGAGAAAATCGTGGTGTGATTTTTCAGGTTCTGCTGATAGAGAGTATGTAGCAGGGCGTGACCGGTACGGTCAGCCGCCGCAGCGGTACGTGCCGCCTGCTCGCCGCCGAAGTTTTTCGACTGGCCGCCGAACGGGCGCTGATAAATCGTGCCGTTATCGAGACGCGAGAACGGCAGACCCATATGGTCCAGCTCCAGAATCGCTTCCGGGCCGGTTTTACACATATATTCGATGGCATCCTGATCGCCAATGTAGTCCGACCCCTTAACGGTGTCGTACATGTGCCATTCCCAGTTATCTTCATGGGTATTACCGAGCGCGACGGTGATACCGCCCTGTGCGGAAACGGTATGGGAACGGGTCGGGAAAACTTTGGAGAGCAGCGCACAGCTTTGGCCGCTCTGGGAAATCTGCAGCGCCGCGCGCATACCTGCGCCACCGGCACCAATCACAACTGCATCAAATTCTCTGACAGGCAATTTCATTACACACCCCACACCACAACAAATCCATAAAGAACGTAAGCCACCAGCGCAACAACGATCAGCAGTTGCAGAATTAAGCGCACGGCCAGTGGTTTAACGTAGTCCGTTAACACCTGCCACATGCCGATCCAGGCGTGGATCAGAATGGAAACGAGAGCCAGCAGGGTGAAGACTTTAGTGAACGCGGAGGAGAAAAAGCCCGTCCAGACTTCCCATGAAATTTCACCTGTGGTGGCAAAGAAGCCAACCATATAGATGATGTAGAGGGTCAGAACGATAGCGGTAGCACGGACCAGAATAAAGTCATGTACGCCGTTGCGTCCTAGTGCTGAGGCGTTGCTTACCATACGAGGACTCCTGCGAGAAGTGAAAGCACGACAGTAATAACAAAAGAAATTTTGGCGGAGCGTGTCCCTGATTCGAGAGTTTCTGCAAGATAGCCAAAATCCATCAGCAGATGGCGGATACCGACCACCGCGTGATACGCCAGCGCGGTCAGGATGCCCCACATGATGAATTTCACAAAGAAGCTATCCATAATAGATGCCGCTGTGAGGAAACCTTCGGGAGAGGAAAGGCTGGTGCCCAGCAGCCAAAGCAGAATCCCGATCGCCACGAAGGTGATCACTCCGGATACGCGATGGAGAATGGACGCTATCGCCGTGATTGGGAACCGGATCGTTTGCAGATCCAGATTGACAGGTCTTTGTTTTTTCACATTTCTTACCATGAATAACGCCCACATGCTGTTCTTATTGTTTCCTTCCTCCGGTCTGCTTGCGGGTCAGACAGCGTCCTTATCTATAACTAAAAGTCATGTTAAAACGCCTTTCCAGGAGTTAAAGCGTGACAAAATAACGCTGGGTGGCTCGGGATTGCAGGGTGTTCCGGAGACCTGGCGGCAGTATAGGCCGTTCACAAAATCATTACAATTAACCTACATATAGTTTGTCGGGTTTTCTCCCGAACAGTGATCTATGTCACGATAACAACATATTTTTAATTTTTAATCATCTGATTTGACAAATATTAAACATTATTGTTACAACCATTACCAGATAAATGCAATAATACGCAAAAGTTATGGGGTCACTCTTTTACCTGAGAATAAGTTATGCAACAGTGAGAGAGTATTGACCGATGTAATCAGGACAGTTATTAGTGGTATATAGTTTTATAATATTCGGGCTGCTAAAACGCTGATTTGCTGCTGTTTCATCGTAGGCTGAAGACGTACCATCAAGCGCCCTTGCTCTGTACCCTGCCCCTTTCGCGACGCAGAGCGATGTGCAACATAACAAACTGGTAACGTCATCTGCTACGGGCCGAATGCAAATCCACCACCCCGGCAGTCTTAAGCAATAAAGGCGCTAAGGAGACCATAAATGTCTGATGCTAAAGCAAAAATCACCCTGGGTGGTGATACTGCTATTGAACTGGATGTGCTAAAGGGCACTCTCGGTCAGGATGTTATTGATATTCGTAGTCTTGGTTCAAAAGGCGTATTTACTTTTGACCCTGGTTTCACCTCAACCGCATCCTGCGAATCTAAAATCACCTTTATCGACGGTGATGAAGGTATCCTGCTGCACCGCGGTTTCCCGATCGATCAGTTAGCAACCGACTCTAACTATCTGGAAGTATGCTACATCCTGTTAAACGGTGAGAAACCGACCCAGGCACAGTACGACGAATTTAAAACCATCGTGACGCGCCACACCATGATTCACGAGCAGATCACTCGTCTGTTCCACGCGTTCCGCCGCGATTCTCATCCGATGGCCGTAATGTGCGGTATTACCGGCGCTCTGGCTGCGTTCTATCACGATTCGCTGGATGTAAATAACCCACGCCACCGCGATATCGCCGCATTCCGTCTGCTCTCCAAGATGCCGACGATGGCGGCAATGTGTTACAAATATTCCATCGGCCAGCCTTTCGTTTATCCGCGCAACGACCTCTCCTACGCGGGTAACTTCCTGAATATGATGTTCTCCACGCCGTGTGAAAAATATGAAGTGAACCCGATTCTGGAACGCGCAATGGACCGTATTCTGATCCTGCACGCCGACCACGAACAGAACGCTTCCACCTCCACCGTGCGGACTGCCGGCTCTTCCGGCGCCAACCCGTTCGCCTGCATCGCTGCAGGCATTGCTTCCCTGTGGGGACCGGCACACGGCGGCGCCAACGAAGCGGCGCTGAAGATGCTCGAAGAGATCAGCTCCGTTGAACACATTCCGGAATTCGTCCGTCGCGCGAAAGACAAAAACGACTCTTTCCGCCTGATGGGCTTTGGCCACCGCGTGTACAAAAACTATGACCCGCGCGCCACCGTGATGCGTGAAACCTGTCATGAAGTGCTGAAAGAACTGGGAACGAAGGACGATCTGCTGGAAGTGGCCATGGAGCTTGAGCACATTGCGCTCAACGATCCGTACTTCATCGAGAAGAAACTCTACCCGAACGTCGATTTCTATTCCGGTATCATCCTCAAAGCGATGGGCATTCCGTCTTCGATGTTTACCGTTATCTTCGCGATGGCGCGTACCGTGGGCTGGATTGCGCACTGGAACGAAATGCACAGCGACGGCATGAAAATCGCCCGCCCGCGTCAGCTCTATACCGGCTACGAAAAACGCGACTTCAAGAACGATATCGCCCGCTAAGTCAGCTTTCGCAGCGACAAAAAACGCGCCTGAAGGCGCGTTTTTTTATTGCTGGCAGCCCGGGCACCAGTAAAACGGCCGCGACGATAGCATGGTCCTCTCGATAATCCCGCCGCAGCGCTCGCAGACCTCACCCTGGCGATGAAAAACCTTAAAGCGAAACAGCGCGCCGTGGTGCTTATTGTCGTCCACCAGACCGCGCGTGTTATAGGACAAACGCGGGAGCTCCAGCAGCGCATGGGCCAGCGCATCGAGCTGCTTTTCATCCAGTTCAGAGGCTTTATGACGACCGGTTAGCCCGACCTGCCAGAGGATCTCCACGCGCAGATAGTTGCCCAATCCGGCAAGAAACGCCTGATCCAGCAGCAGTCCGGAGAACTGGCGGTTGCGGAATTTCGCCGACAGCAGCCGCTCTTTAACCTGTTCAACGCTAAGGCTCATATCGAGCACATCCGGTCCGACCCGCAGCAAAAATGGGTGTCGGGCGAGCTGCTCGGGCGTCAGCATTTCAATATCGGAGGCGCTGTAGAGCAAAATCGCTCTAAGCGCCGTCTGCAGCCGAACGCGCAACACGCGCGTGGTTTCTGGCTGCGCCCCCGCATCCACCACTCGCCAGACGCCATACAGCTGGTTGTGGCTATACAGCGTTAATCCGCCGGAGAAATGGGTCAACAGCGCCTTACCGCGTGTTTCAATGCGCGTCACTCGCTGGCCGACAAGCTGAGATTGGTAATGTTGTAACTGCGGGAAGGCGAACCACGCCTCAGTCAGGGGTTCGCCTTTAATCGCCGCTTCCAGGCTATCCGCCGCACGGCGAATTTCCGGACCTTCCGGCATAATAATATCCTTGTGTTAATGCGTTGCGCCGCCGCCGATTTTTACGTCGCCATCCTGCTGCAGGGCAACGGCGATAGCCGTTTCCAGCGCCGCACGCACCGTCTCTACCGCCATACTGGCGGCCCCGGGGTGAGCCGCGGCCTGCTCAGGCAAATACGGAATATGGATAAACCCGCCCTTCACGCCGCTGCTGTTATGCAGGCTATGCAGCAGACCGTACATCACGTGATTACAGACAAACGTCCCCGCCGTCTGCGATACCGACGCCGGGATCCCCTTGCTGCGCAGCGCGGCAACGATCGCTTTGATCGGCAGCGTGCTAAAGTACGCCGCCGGACCGTCAGCCACGATCGGTACGTCAATGGGCTGCAGACCTTTATTGTCCGGGATCCGCGCATCATCGACGTTGATCGCTACCCTTTCAACGGTGATGTCGACACGACCGCCCGCCTGGCCAATCGCCAGGATCAGGCGCGGCTGCAGCTCATCCAGCGCGGTGTTCAGCGCCATCAGGGCATCGCCGAAGACGCAGGGCAGCTGCCGCGCCACCACCGGTTGCCCGGCAATGATAGCGCCATCCAGCTGCTTTACCACTTCCCACGAAGGGTTAACCGCTTCACCGCCGAACGGTTCAAAACCGGTAATCAATACGCCAGCCATCATCCCTCCTTACAGGAACATCAGGAAATAGAGCAAAAATACGTTCACGATAAGCAACATAATGCCGGTCGGCACCTGGGCTTTGATCACCGCGTTTTTGTCCGGCAGCTCCAGCAGCGCGGCCGGGACGATATTGAAGTTCGCCGCCATAGGCGTCATCAGCGTTCCACAGTAGCCGGAGAACATGCCAATTGCCGCCATCACCGCCGGGTTACCGCCGTGCTGCAGCACCAGAATCGGGATCCCGACCCCTGCCGTCACGATGGGGAAAGCGGCAAACGCGTTGCCCATCACCATCGTCAGCAGCGCCATACCAAGGGTATAGACGGCGACGGCGATAAACCGGCTGTCCACCGCCAGATAGTGCTGCGTCAGCCAGGAGATGCTGTTGCCGACGCCCGCGGCGGTAAACAGCAGCCCAAGAACCGCCAGAATTTGCGGCAAAATAAACGCCCAGCCCACAGAATCCAGCAGACGGCGAGCTTCCTGTAACGGCTGAACCGCCGTTTCATGGGTCATGCGGATAGCCATCACCAGACCAATCAACGTGCCCGCGGTCATTGAAAACAGCGTAATCAGCGTGGCGTGATTGCCCGGGCCAAAAATGACGACCTGCAGCGAGGGCAAATTATTAAACAGCAGGACGCCGATCACCGTCACTACCGGGATCGCCAGCGCCGGGAAAAACAGCCGATTGCCGAGGCGCGCGGCGCTGGCGCTGCGTTCTTCCTGCGAGCGCTGGTGATAACGACCGAGACGCACGCCGCCAAATCCGGCGATCAGCGCCAGCACCACGACCACCACGCCAACGCCGATATTGACGAGGCGCTTGTCGCCGACCAGCGCATAGGTCCAGTCGCCGAACAGAAAGACCACGCCGTACAGACCCCAGAACAGACCGGTTGTCAGCCTGCGCGGATTAGCCTTATCGCGCCATGACATCACCGCCACCACCAGCAGAACGACGCCCGCCAGCCAGTACAGCCAGGTTTGCTGAAAATTCATGCGGCACCGCCTTTCGCCTGTCCGGCGTTAACCTTGTCCAGCTCGCGCTGGAGATGACGGTCGAGGCGCCACAGGCGGGCAGAGTGGATCAGGAAGGCGCATACCGCCGTTGGGATCCCCCACAGGGCAATATGCAGCGGCTCAGTCTGAATGCCCCCCGACTCCAGCATAAAGTTATGCATAAAGATAATCGCCCCGAAGGCAACGAAAATATCTTCGCCGAAGAACAGGCCCACGTTGTCGGTGGCCGCCGACATCGCGCGCAGGCGATAGCGGACATTTCCCGGCAAGGCGCCAAAGTTTTTTTCCGCCGCCCCTTCCGCCATCGGCGCCAGAAGCGGGCGCACCATCTGCGGATGACCGCCCAGGCTGGTAAGGCCCATCGCCGCGGTCACTTCACGCACAAAAAGATAGACGATTAGCAGACGACCAGCGGTGGCGCTGCGGATTTTCGCGATCCACGTCTGCGCGCGCTCTTTCAGACCGTGCCGCTCCAGCAGGCCAATCACCGCCAGCGGCAACAGAAGAATAAACGGCAGATTGCGGGTATTGAGAAATCCTTCACCCAGCTTCTCCAGAATGGTCGCGATCGGCATATGCGCCGTCAGACCCGTGATGATCCCGGAAACAATAACCACCAGCACCGGGTTAAAACGCAGAACAAATCCGACCACGATCGCGGCAATGCCGATCAGCGGCCAGAGAGATAATGACTCTCCCATAATTACATCCTGTATGTTGTTGTGAAGTGTTGTTTGTTGTTAATTTATTGATTAATAATATTATTTTTATTCTTCTGCTTCCGCGCTCACCTGAATGTTACGTCCGGCGAACGCCGCGCGCAGGCGACGCGCAAAATCCAGCGCATGCTCGCCGTCGCCGTGCAGACAAACGGTTTCCGCCACCACGTGCGCCCATTCGCCGGTGATGCTGCGTACCCGGCTGTGCTGCACCATTTCCAGAGTTTGCGCCAGCGACTGCTCTTCACTCTCGATCAATGCCCCAGGCTGGGTGCGCGGCACCAGGCTACCGTCCGCCAGATAGCCGCGGTCGGCGAAGACCTCCTGGCGGGTGGTCAGCTGATAACGCTGCCCGGCGCGAATCAGCTCGCTGCCCGCCAGGCCCACCAGCACCAGACCGGCGTCAACGTCATATACCGCTTTGGCGATAGCGTCAGCAAGCTGCGGATCTTTTGCCGCCTGGTTATAGAGCATGCCGTGCGGTTTGACGTGCTGTAGTTCGCCGCCCTGCGCGCGCACCAGCGCCGCCAGCGCGCCCACCTGATACAGCGTTTGCGCATAAACCGTCTCCGGCGGCAGCTGCATCGCCGTGCGGCCAAAATTTTCCCGGTCAGGAAAGCTGGGGTGCGCGCCCACCGCGACGCCATATTTCAGCGCTTCGCGCACGCACTGCAGCATCATCACCGCATCGCCCGCATGGAAACCGCAGGCGATATTGGCGGAAGAGACCAGCTGCAGTAGCGCGCTATCGTTGGCGCAGCCTTCGCCAAGGTCGGCGTTTAAATCAATCTTCATCGTTCAGTCTCCATGCCAGTTGTTCAAAATAACGTTGCCGGTCGGCGCGCGCCTTCAGCGCCTCCTCCAGAGAGCAGGGAACAAAGTGGATCGGCTGCCCCAGCGGGATTTGCGCCAGCTGATACATATCGGCCTCGATAATCGTCGCGATGCGCGGGTAACCGCCGGTGGTCTGGGCATCGTTCATCAGTACGATAGGTTGACCGTTATGCGGAACCTGCACCACGCCAGGCAGCAGACCGTGCGAAAGCATCTCGCGATCGGTCGTCCGCTTCAGCGGTTGCCCCTGCAGACGATAGCCCATGCGGTTGCTCTGCGGGCTAAGCTGCCACGGCGAGCGCCAGAAGGTGTCCTGCGACACGCTGTCAAACTCCTGATACTCGGGGCCGGGCAGCGCGCGGATGCGGTTGCCGATGGGCAGTTGCTTCACCCCGCGCGGCCCGCGGAACTGCTTATCCGATTTCCCCAGCTTCAGTCGGTCTCCATCCTGCAAACGTCGACCTTCCAGACCGCCAATACCCACTTTCAGATCGGTACTGCGCGAGCCCAGCACCTTCGGCACCGCGATACCGCCCGCCACTGCCAGATAGCTGCGCACGCCGTGCTGTGGATTCTTGAGCACCAGACGCTGCCCGGCCTTGACCGCCGTCCGCCAGCCCACCCACACCGGCTCGCCGTCAAGCTTCGCCTCGCAGGCGGCGCCGGTGAGCGCGAACCAGCCGCTGCGTTCAAATTGAATATCCACCTGGCCCAGCGTGATCTCCAGCGCCGCGGCATTGGCCCCGTTGCCCACCAGCAGATTCGCGGTAACCAGCGCCGGTTTATCCATCGCACCGCAGCGGCTGATGCCCAGCTGACGCAGACCTTCACGCCCGCCGTCCTGCACCGAGGTATACATCCCGGCACGGATGATTTTTAACATACGCCCTCCTTTTGCGGGACGAAACGCACTCTGTCGCCGGAGCGCAGCAGCACCGGCTCCTTGCGCTTCGGATCAAATAGCGCCAGCGGCGTTCGGCCCAGCAGCTGCCAACCTCCCGGCGTCGCCAGCGGATAAATCCCGGTCTGCGCTCCGCCGATCCCTACCGAACCCGCCGGCACCAGCAGGCGCGGTTCCGCCCGCCGCGGCATCGCCAGGCGCTCTGGCAGGCCGCCGAAGTACGGGAACCCCGGCTGGAAGCCGAGGAACCACACCACGTACTCCACCGATGAATGCAGCTCCACCACCTGCTTTTCGCTCAGTCCGCTGTGGCGAGCCACTTCCCCCAAATCCGGACCGCCTTCGCCGCCGTAAACGACCGGCACCAGAATCTCCCGCGATTCCGGTTCGAGCGTATCGCACTCCTCCCACCAGATTTGCAGGCGCTCGATCGCGTCCCACGCCGTCTGCTGGGGATTTCGCAGTATCACGGTAATGTTGTTCATACCCGGAACGGCTTCCACCACCTCGGTATGACCAACCAGCCGTTGGGCTAATCGCCAGATCCGCTTCTGACTCTCCAGCGTCACCGGAGGTTCAAGCTCCAGTACGACTGCCGTTTCACCTAATAGATAACAACGCGCTCGCTGCACTTTTACCTCCGTTCATCAGGCCGGGTTCGGGATATCAATAAAGGTGACATCCAGCTCGGTATTTTCCGTCAGCCATTCGCTTAACGCGCGAATTCCGCCACGCTCGGTGGCATGATGTCCGGCGGCGTAAAAATGCAGCCCCTGCTCGCGCGCCGAATGGATGGTTTGCTCTGAAACTTCGCCGGTAATAAATGCATCAACGCCAAAGCGGGCTGCGCTGTCGATAAAGCTCTGGCCGCCGCCGGTACACCACGCCACGCGGGCCACTTTGTCCGGCCCGGTGTCGCCGCACCACAGCGGTTTGCGCCCCAGCCGCGCTTCAATCCACGACGCCAGTTCCAGGCCCGAGACCGCCATCGACAGTTCGCCCCACGGCACCAGCGGTTCAATTTCGCCCATCACGTTAATGCCGAGCAGCGACGCCAGCTGGGCGTTATTGCCCAGCTCCGGATGGGCATCAAGCGGCAGATGCCAGCCGTAAAGGTTGATGTCGTTAGCCAGCAGCGTTTTGAGGCGATTACGCTTCATGCCGCGAATAATCGGCGACTCGCCTTTCCAGAAGTAGCCGTGGTGGACGATGACCGCATCCGCCTCAAGACGGACGGCCTCATCAAGCAGCGCCTGGCTGGCGGTTACGCCGGTGACGATTTTCCGAACCGTCTCGCGACCTTCCACCTGGAGCCCATTGGGTGCGTAATCACTGATGGCCGCGCTATTGAGTTTTTCATTAATCAGTTGTTCCAGTTCACTATTTTTCATTGCCGTTCCACCAGGTCATCGTTTTATGCAGAGGAATAACATAACGGTATCCGCCCAATCAGTCGATAGTCCTGCCGCGTCGCCGTCAATTTTGCCCATTCACAAAATCCCGCAATTTGTCTACTCACCTCCTCGCGCATTCGTGTATATTTATGCACTATTACAGCATATTAAATAACCAGAAAGCCTATAAGGCCATGAATATCACTAGCGAGTAGCTATTCATGCAGAAAGATCGACTTTCATTTTTATGGCAGGACAAAGCGTTTCATGAACACACAATCTTCACAGCCGCGGGCGATTTATTACGTCGTCGCGCTGCAAATCTGGGAATACTTCAGTTTTTACGGCATGCGCGCGCTGCTCATTCTTTATCTCACCAATCAGCTCAAGTATGACGATAATCATGCCTATGCGCTGTTCAGCGCCTACTGTTCTTTAGTCTACGTCACGCCGATTCTCGGCGGCTTCCTGGCCGATAAGCTGCTGGGCAACCGTATGGCGGTGATGCTCGGCGCGCTGCTGATGGCCATCGGCCATCTGGTGCTCGGCGCCAGCGAAATCGCCCCCACCTTTCTCTATCTGTCGCTGGCGATTATTGTCTGCGGCTACGGGCTGTTTAAATCCAACGTCAGCTGTCTGCTCGGTGAACTGTATGAACCCACAGACCCGCGTCGCGATGGCGGTTTTTCGCTGATGTACGCGGCGGGCAACGTCGGGTCTATCGTCGCGCCAATCGCCTGCGGCTACGTACAGCAAGAGTACAGCTGGGCGATGGGCTTCGCGCTGGCGGCCGTTGGCATGATTGCCGGGCTGGTGATTTTCCTCAGCGGCAATCACCATTTCCGCCACACCCGGGGCGTGAATCGCGAAGCGCTGCGGGCGCGGAGTTTTGTCTTACCGAACTGGGGCTGGCTGCTGGTTCTGCTGATCGCCGCGCCGCTGCTGATCACCGTGCTGTTCTGGCAGGAGTGGTCGGTGTACGCGCTGATTGTCGCGACGGTGATTGGTCTGGCGGTACTGGCGCGGATCTACCTGCGGGCAGAGACCGCCAGGCAGCGTAAAGAGCTGCGCCTGATTATGGTGCTCACCTGCTTCAGCCTGCTGTTCTGGGCCTTTGCGCAGCAGGGCGGCAGCTCCATCAGCCTGTACATCGACCGTTTTGTTAACCGTCATTTTATGGGCTATGAGATACCGACCGCGATGTTCCAGTCGGTCAATGCCTTTGCGGTGATGCTCTGCGGGGTGGTTCTGGCGTGGCTGGTGAAAGAAAACATCAACGGCAACCGTACCGTGCGCATCTGGGGTAAGTTCGCGCTGGGCCTTGGCCTGATGAGCGCCGGGTTCTGCATCCTGACCCTTAGCGCACGTTGGTCAGCCGCCTATGGGCACTCCTCAATGCCGCTGATGGTGCTGGGCCTGGCGGTGATGGGGTTTGCCGAACTGTTTATCGACCCGGTGGCGATGTCGCAGATTACCCGTATCGAGATCCCCGGCGTGACCGGCGTGCTGACCGGCATATATATGCTGCTCTCCGGCGCTATCGCCAACTATCTGGCTGGGGTTATTGCCGATCAAACCTCGCAGGGATCGTTCGACGCCGCCGGAGCCATCAACTATTCAATTAATGCCTACATTGAGGTGTTCAGCCAGATAACCTGGGGCTCGCTGGCCTGCGTCGGCCTGGTGCTGGCTATCTGGCTGTATCACTCCGTTAAGATCAGGGCTCGCCGCCTGGCGATGGAGTCTTAACTTCTCTGGCGGCTTCCCAGGCCGCCAGCGTCTCCAGCCGCGCCTGTTTGTGATCGACAATCGGGCGCGGATAATCCAGCGTTACGCCCTGTTTCTCCGCCCACAGCCACGGTTGATGCAGCGCTTTCTCAGGCACCCCGGCCAACTCCGGTAGCCATTGACGAATAAACTGCCCCGCTTTGTCGAAGCGCTCTCCCTGGGTCGTAGGGTTAAAAATACGAAAATAGGGCGCGGCATCGGTGCCGGTCGAAGCCGCCCACTGCCAGCCGCCGTTATTCGCCGCCAAATCGCCATCTATAAGCTGTTCGATAAAATAGCGCTCCCCCAGCCGCCAGTCGATGCGCAGATCTTTCGCCAGAAAACTGGCGACGATCATCCGCAGGCGGTTATGCATCCAGCCGGTCGCATTAAGCTGACGCATCGCGGCGTCGACAATCGGGAAGCCGGTTTGCCCACGCTGCCAGGCCTGAAGCGCGGTTTTATCGTCCAGCCAGGCAACCTTATCGGTCCAGCCAATAAAAGGCCGACCTTTACACAAGTCCGGGTAGTAAACCATCAGGTGGCGATAAAACTCGCGCCAGATAAGCTCGTTGAGCCATACCGCTCCGGCTTCGCCATCCAGCGCCCGCGGCAGCTCCACCAGTAAGCGGTGCAGACACTGGCGCGGCGAGAGCGCGCCCACCGCCAGGCACGGCGACAGCCGGCTGGTCCCTTCGATGGCCGGAAAATCGCGCTGCTGTTCATATTCGGCGGCCTTTTGCTGGCAGAAGCCGCGAAGCCGGGCGATAGCGCTTTTTTCATCCGCGGCGAACAGTTCGCTATCAAATGACGTCTGTGGAAAATCTATTTTTACTGCAGACGAGGCTGTGATGGGCCCACCCGCACGGACTTTCGGCGCGGCGACGCACTCCGGCAGCGCCTCCTGTAAACGCCGAATAAAAGCATTTTTAAACGGCGTAAATACCTTATACATTTCGCGGCTGCCGGTCAGCACGCTGCCGGGCGGCAGCAGCACGCTGTCATCAAACCCCTGACAGGTCACCTCTGCTAAGGTTCTCTCCACCGCCGCATCGCGCTGGCGCTCATTGATTTCATACTGGTAGTTGTAAAACAGATGCGTCACCTGCTGCTGCCGGCAAATGCTGACGAGTAGCTCTACGCTGGCGGTGAAATCTTCAGCATGTTCAATCTGCAGCGGGATCCCCTTTTCGGCCAGCGCCGCTTGCAGGCTGTGCAGATGGCTGACCATAAACGCCGCCTGGCGCGGCGCCATACCGTGCTGACGCCATTGCCCTGGCGTGGCGATGAATAATCCCAGCACCCTGGCATGCGGATCGCGGCAGGCGGCGGCGAGCGCCAGGTTATCGTGGATGCGCAAATCCGCGCGAAACCAGACCAGATGGGTGGCCATAACATTCCTTTCATGATGAAAATTGATAAGTTCGACGTATATTTGATCCTCCCGCAGGTTAACCTTCGGGGAGTGAATAAGTGTAAGCCACTCATGGCAAAAAAAAACCGCCGGATAAACCGGCGGCATGATGATAAAGCAATCTGTTGGCACGCTGTGTCGCGAGTCTGGCGGAGGAGACAGGGTAAATAAACTGCAATCTCAATGCATTGCCTGTTTCCGCGGCGCGCACGCGCTGAGCCATAAGCCGTTATTAATAAAAATCTGCGGAGGCTTTTTCGGCCTGCGCCATCCATACCGGCTGTTCGCTGGTCTTTGCCCACACGCGGTGCAGCCAGCTGTAAAAACGGGCGCGATCTTTCCAGAACAGCATCACCGGCAGCGCCAGTACGCCAGCCGCCACGGCGAAAGCGCGACGCGCAAAGATGATATGAGCAGGATAAGTTTTGTACAACGCCATAATTTCTCTCCCCTTTGTCAGGCCGGCAAGTAAAGCCGGTAAAGTTAATCTGTTTCTCTGCTTAAAATAGTACCGCTTTGGCTGTAATTTTACTACTCATCCGACCACTAAAAACGCCTATTCAGGATTTATTTACATTCATCCGGTAATTAAGTTACATAAAGGTTAAATTAATACTAATCATTAGTTAAATTGTGGTTTTGGCCATTTTTATATTTTTTTTACACCCCCGTGGCTGATTTTTGCGAAATCTTTGCGCCCGACTTCCTATTCTCCTCGTAAATCAAAAAAGACATCCGGAGGTGGATTGTGACTACAGGCGTAATCGCTGGCGTAGCGCTGGTGTTCCTGTTGCTGGTTTATCTGGTTTATGCCCTGATACATGCGGAGGCATTCTGATGGCCGCTCAAGGTTTTTTACTCATCGCGACTTTTATTCTGCTACTAATGATCCTCGCTCGTCCGCTGGGTACGGCGCTGGCGAGGATGATCAATGATATGCCGCTACCGGGTCTGGCCCGGATTGAACGCGGTTTATGGCAGGCAGCGGGGATTCGTTCGCAGGAGATGAACTGGCTCCAGTATTTAGTGGCGATTCTGCTGTTTAACGCGCTGGGTCTGGCGGCGCTGTTCGCTCTGCTGATATTTCAGGGCTCTCTGCCGCTCAACCCGCAGCATCTGCCCGGTCTGTCATGGGATCTGGCGCTGAATACGGCGGTGAGCTTTGTCAGTAACACCAACTGGCAGGCCTATGCCGGTGAAGCCACCATGAGTAGCCTTAGCCAGATGGCCGGGCTGGCGGTGCAAAACTTCCTCTCCGCCGCTACCGGCATCGCGGTGATCTTTGCCCTCACCCGCGCATACGCCCGGCAGAAAGTCACCGCTCTGGGCAACGCCTGGGTCGATCTGACCCGCATTACTCTCTGGGTGCTGCTGCCGATTTCGCTGCTGATTGCGCTGTTCTTTATCCAGCAGGGCGTGCCGCAAAGTTTATCGCCGAATCAGGAATTTACCTCGCTTGAAGGGGTACGCCAGATGCTGCCGTTGGGGCCGGTGGCTTCGCAGGAAGCGATAAAAATGCTGGGTACCAACGGCGGCGGCTTCTTTAACGCCAACTCGGCGCATCCCTTTGAAAACCCCACCGCGCTGACCAACCTGGTGCAGATGCTGGCGATCTTTCTCATTCCGGCGGCGCTGTGCTTCGCTTTCGGTGAGGCGGTGGGCGATCGCCGTCAGGGTCGGGCGATTCTGTGGGCGATGACGCTCATCTTCATCGTCTGCGTGGCGGTAGTGATGTGGGCAGAAACCCGCGGCAACCTTCACTTGCTGAGCCTTGGCGCCGACAGCAGTAGCAACATGGAAGGCAAAGAGAGCCGGTTCGGTATTCTCGCCAGCAGCCTGTTTGCCGTGGTCACCACCGCCGCGTCCTGTGGGGCAGTCAACGCCATGCACGACTCCTTTACCGCGCTGGGCGGGATGGTCCCTATGTGGCTGATGCAGATAGGCGAAGTGGTCTTCGGCGGCGTCGGCTCGGGTCTGTACGGCATGCTGCTGTTCGTGATGCTGGCCGTGTTTATCGCCGGGCTGATGATTGGCCGCACCCCGGAATACCTCGGGAAAAAAATCGACGTCCGCGAAATGAAAATGATCGCGCTGGCGATCCTCGTTACCCCGACGCTGGTGCTCCTCGGCACGGCGCTGGCGATGCTGACCGAGGCCGGTCGCGCGGGCATGTTTAACCCCGGGCCGCATGGCTTCAGCGAAGTACTGTATGCCGTCACCTCAGCGGCGAACAACAACGGCAGCGCCTTTGGCGGCCTCAGCGCGGCAACACCGTTCTGGAACCTGCTACTGGCATTCTGCATGCTGGTCGGCCGCTTCGCGGTGATTATCCCGGTGATGGCGATTGCCGGTTCGCTGGTGACGAAGAAAATTCAGCCCGCCGGCAGCGGCACGCTCGCCACCCATGACGCGCTGTTTATCGGCCTGCTGATCGGCACCGTACTGTTGGTCGGCGCCCTGACCTTTATTCCCGCGCTGGCGCTCGGCCCGCTGGCAGAACATTTTTCCTTACTTTAAGCGATTGCGGAGCAACCTGTTATGAGTCGCAAATCATTAGCCCTGCTGGAGCCGACGCTGGTGCGTCAGGCCCTGCTCGACGCCGTGAAAAAACTGAGCCCTGCCGTACAGTGGCGTAACCCGGTGATGTTTATCGTCTGGATCGGCAGCCTGCTCACCACCCTGCTGGCCATTGCCATGGCGAGCGGGCAAATCGCCGGCAGCGCCGGATTTACCGCCGCTATTAGTCTCTGGCTGTGGTTCACCGTCCTGTTCGCCAACTTCGCCGAAGCGATGGCGGAAGGCCGCAGTAAAGCGCAGGCCAACAGCCTCAAAGGTGTCAAAAAGACCGCCTTTGCCCGTAAGCTGCGCGCGCCGCAGCACGATGCGCAAATTGACCACGTCCCCGCCGAAGAGCTGCGTAAAGGTGACGTGGTGCTGGTGGAAGCGGGAGATATTATCCCCTGCGATGGCGAAGTTATCGAAGGCGGCGCATCGGTAGATGAGAGCGCCATTACCGGTGAGTCCGCGCCGGTTATCCGCGAATCCGGCGGCGACTTCGCCTCGGTGACCGGCGGGACGCGTATTCTCTCCGACTGGCTGGTGATCCGCTGTAGCGTCAACCCGGGCGAAACCTTCCTTGACCGGATGATCGCCATGGTTGAAGGTGCTCAGCGCCGCAAGACGCCGAACGAAATTGCGCTAACCATCCTGCTTATTGCCCTGACGCTGGTATTCCTGCTGGCCACCGCCACTATCTGGCCCTTCTCCGCCTGGAGCGGTAATGCGGTCAGCGTAACGGTACTGGTGGCGCTGCTGGTATGCCTGATCCCCACCACTATTGGGGGCCTGCTGTCGGCCATCGGCGTTGCCGGAATGAGCCGCATGCTCGGCGCGAACGTCATCGCCACCAGCGGCCGCGCGGTTGAGGCGGCGGGCGATGTCGATGTCCTGCTGCTGGATAAAACCGGCACCATTACCCTCGGCAACCGCCAGGCTTCGGCATTCCTGCCTGCGCATGGCGTGGAAGAAAAAACCCTTGCCGATGCCGCCCAGCTGTCGTCGCTGGCCGATGAAACGCCGGAAGGCCGCAGCATCGTCGTCCTGGCCAAACAGCGCTTTAACCTGCGCGAGCGCGATCTCCAGTCGCTGCATGCCACCTTTGTGCCGTTTACCGCCCAGACCCGGATGAGCGGCATCAACATCGACCAGCGGATGATCCGCAAAGGTTCCGTAGATGCCATCCGCCGCCACGTTGAGGCCAACGGCGGCCACTTTCCGGCCGATGTCGATAAGCAGGTTGAAGAAGTGGCGCGTCTTGGCGCGACGCCGCTGGTGGTCGCCGAAGGCGAGCGGGTGCTGGGGATTATCTCGCTGAAAGATATCGTGAAAGGCGGCATCAAAGAGCGTTTTGCCCAACTGCGTAAAATGGGGATTAAAACGGTGATGATCACCGGCGATAACCGACTGACCGCCGCCGCTATCGCCGCGGAAGCCGGAGTGGACGACTTTCTCGCCGAAGCGACGCCGGAGGCCAAGCTGGCGTTGATCCGCCAGTATCAAGCGGAAGGTCGGCTGGTGGCGATGACTGGCGACGGTACCAACGACGCCCCGGCGCTGGCGCAGGCCGACGTGGCGGTCGCGATGAACTCCGGTACCCAGGCGGCGAAAGAGGCGGGCAATATGGTGGATCTCGACTCTAACCCCACCAAACTGATCGAGGTCGTACATATCGGTAAACAGATGCTGATGACCCGCGGATCCCTGACCACCTTCAGTATCGCCAACGACGTGGCGAAGTACTTTGCCATCATTCCGGCCGCCTTTGCCGCCGTCTATCCGCCGCTGGCGATGCTCAACGTGATGCATCTGCACTCGCCCTCTTCGGCGATCCTGAGCGCGGTGATTTTTAACGCGCTGATTATCATCTTCCTGATCCCGCTGGCGCTGAAGGGCGTGAGCTATAAGCCGCTGACGGCCTCGGCGATGCTGCGCCGCAACCTGTGGGTCTACGGCCTGGGCGGATTGCTGGTGCCCTTTATCGGTATCAAAGCTATCGACCTGTTATTGACCCTGACCGGGCTGCTGTGAGGAAAAAACCATGTCATTCATTCGTCCTGCTCTTGTACTGTTTATTCTGTTAACGCTGCTCACCGGCGGCGTCTACCCGCTGTTGACCACCGCGCTGGGACAGTGGTGGTTCCCACAGCAGGCCAACGGCTCGCTGGTGCGGATTGACGGCGAAGTGCGCGGTTCCCGTCTCATCGGGCAGAACTTTACCGCGCCGGGCTATTTCCAGGGCCGCCCTTCCGCCACGGCGGAGATGCCGGATAACCCGCTGGCCTCCGGCGGCAGCAACCTCGCCGCCAGCAATCCGGCGCTGGACAACGCCATCAGCGAACGGGTGCAGGCCCTGCGCGCCGCCAATCCGGACGCCAGTGCCGCGGTTCCGGTGGAGCTGGTCACCGCCTCGGCGAGCGGGCTGGATTACAGCCTGACGCCTGCCGCCGCCCTGTGGCAGGCGCCGCGCGTCGCCAAAGCGCGACAGCTCAGCGTGGAGCAGGTCACGCAACTGTTGAACGAGGCAACGCAAAAACCGTTGCTCAGTTTTCTCGGCCAACCTGTGGTAAATATACTGCAGCTGAATATGTCGCTGGATGCCCTGAAGGATAAGTAAGATGAGTGATGAGCCGCTGCGTCCGGACCCTGATCGCCTGCTGCAACACGCCGCCGCCCCGCACCGCGGTAAGCTAAAGATATTTTTCGGCGCCTGCGCCGGGGTCGGTAAAACCTGGGCAATGCTGGCGGAAGCGCAGCGGCTGCGCGCCCAGGGGCTGGATATCCTGATTGGCGTGGCGGAAACCCACGGGCGTAAAGAGACGGCGGCGATGCTTGAGGGGCTGAGTACCCTGCCCCAGCGCCGCCTTTCCCACCGCGGGCGCTACGTGAAGGAGTTTGACCTTGACGGCGCCCTGGCCCGCCGCCCGGCGCTGATCCTGGTCGATGAGCTGGCGCACAGCAACGCGCCCGGATCGCGTCATCCTAAACGCTGGCAGGACGTCGAAGAGCTGCTGGAAGCCGGCATCGATGTGTTTACCACCGTTAACGTTCAGCACCTCGAGAGCCTGAACGATGTCGTCAGCGGCATCACCGGCGTGCAGGTTCGCGAAACCGTCCCCGATCCGTTTTTCGACGCCGCCGACGATGTGGTGCTGGTTGACCTGCCTCCGGACGATCTGCGTCAGCGGCTCAATGAAGGTAAAGTCTATATCGGCGGTCAGGCTGAGCGGGCCATTGAAAACTTCTTTCGCAAGGGCAATCTCATCGCCCTGCGCGAGCTGGCGCTACGCCGTACTGCCGATCGAGTCGATGAGCAGATGCGCGCCTGGCGCGATCGCCAGGGCCAGGAAAAAGTCTGGCATACCCGCGACGCCATTTTGCTCTGCATCGGCCATAACACCGGCAGCGAAAAGCTGGTGCGCGCCGCCGCCCGGCTGGCCGCCAGATTGGGCAGCGTCTGGCATGCGGTGTATGTTGAAACCCCGTCGCTGCACCGCCTGTCGGAGGCGAAGCGGCGGGCGATTCTCGCCGCGCTCAGGCTGGCGCAGGAGCTGGGAGCGGAAACCGCCACCCTCTCCGATCCCTCCGAAGAGAAGGCCGTTCTGCACTACGCCCGCGAACATAATCTCGGCAAGATAGTGATTGGCCGCCAGCAGAAAAGGCGCTGGTGGGATCGCGGCGGCTTCGCCGATCGGCTGGCCCGTCACGCCCCGGATCTCGATCTGGTGGTGATCGCGCTGGATGAAAAAGCCGCCTCCCTGCCGGCTCGCGCCAGCGATAGCCGGACGGCGATGGATAAATGGCGTCTACAGCTCCAGGGCTGCGTCGTCGCCATCGCGCTGTGCGCGGTGATTACCGTTGTCGCCATGCAGTGGCTGATGGCCTTTGAGGCCGCCAACCTGGTGATGCTGTATCTGCTTGGCGTGGTGATTATCGCTCTCGTGTATGGCCGTTGGCCGTCGGTACTGGCGACGGTGATTAACGTGGTCAGCTTCGATCTGTTTTTCGTTGCGCCGCGCGGTACGCTGGCGGTTTCAGATGTACAGTATTTACTCACCTTTGGCGTGATGCTGACCGTCGGGCTGCTTATCGGCAACCTCACCGCCGGCGTTCGCTACCAGGCGCGGGTGGCGCGCTATCGCGAGCGGCGCACCCGGCATCTGTACGAAATGTCCAAAGCGCTGGCGGTGGGCCGCAGCCGTGAAGATATCGCCGCCACCAGCGAACGGTTTATCGCCTCGACGTTTCAGGCGCGCAGTCAGCTACTGCTGCCCGATGAGATGAACCGGCTCTCTCCATTGACTCAACCCACCGCGGCCATCACCTGGGACGACGCGATCGCCCGCTGGAGCTTCGATAAGGGGCTGCCCGCCGGGGCGGGTACCGATACGTTACCCGGCGTCCCCTACCAAATCCTGCCGCTGAAAAGCGCCGCCCGTACCTGGGGGCTGGTGGTGGTGGAGCCGGCTAACCTGCACCAGCTGATGATCCCCGAACAACAGCGCCTGCTGGAAACCTTTACCCTGCTGGTCGCCAGCGCGCTGGAGAGACTGACGCTCACCGCCAGCGAAGAGCAGGCGCGGCTGAACAGCGAGCGGGAAAGCCTGCGCAACTCGCTGCTGGCGGCGCTGTCCCATGATTTACGCACCCCGCTGACGGTGCTGTTCGGCCAGGCGGAGATCCTGACCCTCGATCTTGCCAGCGAAGGGTCGAAGCACGCGCCGCAGGCCAATGAGATACGCCAGCACGTACTGAACACCACCCGGTTGGTGAATAATCTGCTGGATATGGCGCGGATCCAGTCCGGCGGCTTTAATTTGCATAAAGAGTGGTTAACCCTCGAAGAGGTGGTCGGCAGCGCGCTGCGCATGCTGGAACCGGGGCTCGGTGGGCGGCATATTCAGCTCGATCTGCCGGACCCGCTGCTGCTGGTACACGTCGATGGCCCGCTATTTGAACGGGTGCTGATTAATCTGCTGGAAAACGCGGTGAAGTACACCGGGCCGCAGGCGCAAATCGGCATCGCGGCGCATGTCGACCCGCACCATTTATTGCTTGAGGTGTGGGATAACGGGCCGGGTATTCCTCCAGGGCAGGAACAGGCTATCTTTGATAAATTCGCCCGCGGCAATAAAGAGTCGGCGATCCCCGGCGTAGGCCTGGGACTGGCGATTTGTCAGGCCATCGTTGAGGTGCACGGCGGAACGATTAGCGCCGAGACGCGCCCGCAAGGCGGCGCCTGTTTCCGTGTTACACTGCCGCGAGAAGCGCCCCCTGAACTGGAAGAGTTAGCCGAGGAAATGTGATTAACGTTCTGATTATCGAAGACGAAAACGCTATCCGCCGCTTTCTGCGCACCGCGCTGGAAGCCGACGGCATGCGCGTATTTGAAGCAGAGACGCTGCAGCGCGGGCTGATCGAAGCCGCGACCCGCAAGCCGGATTTAGCTATTCTCGATCTGGGTCTGCCCGATGGCGACGGCAACGCGTTTATTCGCGAGGTTCGCCAGTGGAGCCAGATGCCGATTATCGTGCTGTCGGCGCGCACCGAGGAGCAGGACAAAATCGCCGCCCTTGACGCAGGAGCCGATGACTATCTCAGTAAACCCTTTGGCATTGGCGAGCTGCAGGCGCGACTGAGGGTGGCGATGCGTCGCCATGCCGGCGCCCAGGCCGACGAGCCGCGGGTGCGTTTTGCCGATATTGACGTTGATATCCCCGCCCGCCGCATCGTGCGCGGCGATGAAGAGATCCACCTGACGCCGATTGAGTTTCGCCTGCTGGTGGTCCTGCTCAACAACCCTGGCAAAGTGCTGACCCAGCGACAGCTGCTCAACCAGGTCTGGGGGCCAAATGCGGTGGAGCACAGCCACTACCTGCGGATTTATATGGGGCACCTGCGGCAAAAGCTGGAGGCCGACCCGGCCCGTCCGCAGCACTTGCTGACCGAAACGGGGATCGGCTATCGGTTTATGCCCTAGCCGTTGTCCCCGGCTCGCGCTTCGCTTAGCCGGGCTACAGTTCCTGCGCTGTTTCATCGCGGTGGCGCTGCGCTGACCGGGCTACGGGTTCACCGTCGACTGCGGACCGGTAGCCCGGATAAGGCGTTTACGCCGCCATCCGGGGAATGCAGGCAATTACTGCCCGTAGTAGGCCCCCGCGCCGTGTTTACGCAAATAGTGTTTATCCAGCAGGGTCGCAGAGACCGGCTGTTCGTCAGCGCTTAACTGGCGGGTCCACATATTCATATAGGCAATCTCTTCCAGCACCACGGCATTATGCACCGCGTTCGCCGGATCTTTTCCCCATGCAAATGGGCCGTGGCCGTGAACCAGCGCGGCGGGCACGCTGAGCGGATCGGTATGCTGCGCGCCCAGCGTTTCGATAATCACGTGACCGGTATTGGTTTCATAATCACTGCGGATTTCATCATCGCTAAGGGGACGGGTACACGGGATCGGCCCATAAAAATAGTCGGCATGGGTGGTGCCCATCGCCAGCAGCGACCTCCCCGACTGCGCCCAAATCGTCGCATGGCGCGAATGGGTATGCACAATTCCGCCCACGCCGCTGAATGCCTTATACAGCTCGAGATGGGTCGGCGTATCCGACGAGGGCTTATAGCGTCCCTCCACCACGCTGCCGGTCGCCAGCTCCACCACCACCATATCGTCAGCGGTCATCACGGCGTATTCCACGCCGGAGGGTTTGATCACCACCAGCCCGGCGTCGCGATCGATGCCGCTGACGTTGCCCCAGGTAAAGGTCACGAGATTAAATTTCGGCAGCGCCAGATTGGCATCAAGAACCGCCTGCTTGAGGTTATCCAACATACTTCACTCCTGAATTCACAATGCCTTCATAGTGCGGTGGACGAAATGTCTGCTGGTATTTATCCGTTAGCCACGCTTTAGCGTCGGCGATTCTCTCGCTATCCAGCCCGTCGTTTTTGGCCCACATCTCAATCAGCCAGGCGCCGCGATAGTTCAGCGCCGAGAGCGTACGAAATATCTCCGTGAAATCGACGCAGCCGGTACCGAATGGCACATCGCGAAACTGCCCCAGCGAAGCGTGGGACACCGGCTGCGTATCCTTCAAATGAATGGCGGTGATTTTATGAATTCCCTTACTCAACTCTTCGGGAACATCGTTTTGCCATGCGCTTAAGTTGCCGACGTCCGGATAGACGCAAAACCACGGACTACAGACCTTCCTTTCGAGATCCAGCCAGCGGGAGATATTGCTCATAAAGGCGGTATCCATAATCTCCATCGACAGCATCACCTGCGCTTTCGCCGCTTCGGCTACCGCCCAGTTGATGCCCTCAATAAAGTATTCCCGGGTCTGCGCCGAAGAGGATTCGTAATAGACGTCATAGCCTGCCAGCTGGATGTTGCGAATACCGACGTGGCTGGCAAAATCCAGCGCATCAAGCATCAGTTCCCGCGCCTTGAGCCGGGTCTCACGATTGACGCTACCAAAGGGATGGCTGCGGTGCGCGGAGAGGCACATGCTCGGCACATCGATACCGCTGTTAATTTTGTCGGCCACAAATGCCAGCCGCTGTCCACGGTTCCAGCGCAGCCTGGCCTGGCGTTCAGGACTCTCATCAACGGAGATTTCGATAAAATCAAACTCCAGGCCAGCCGCCATTTCGAAGCGTTTCGGCCAGTCCAGCGCAGCGGGAAGCGCTTTTTCGTAGATACCAAGTCTCGGTTTCATTGCGCCGCCCCCGTTGCCCTGGAGAGGCTTTGCGCGACCTCTACGTAACGGGCATAACCTTCGCGCAGCTGCTGATGCCGCTTGCCGTCCGGTTGATAACTGACCACCTCGGGCTGCGTGGCCGCTATCGCTTCGCTGAAGTTGGCGTAGGTTCCGCTGCCGGCGGCTGCGCACAGCGCGGCGGCTCGACATCCCGCCTGTTCGATGTCCACGACTTCCAGAGGAAGATTGGCCGCGTCGGCGTACATCTGGGTCCAGCCTCTCGACTGGCTCGGCCCGCCGGTAAAGCGAATTTTTTCAATACCCCGATTGAGTTCAATAATGCGGTCCTGATGTATCAGGTGAGAAAAAACGATCCCGCGGTAGATGGCCGCAATAATATCCTTTTTCGTATGATGTCCCGCCAGACCTACCAGCGCACCCGGCAGATCCATCGCCAGATTGGAACCGAACAGATAAGGTAAAAAAATCAGGTTGCTGTCGGTCTCTTGCGCAATCCAGCTTTCGAAATGGTCGTAGCAGCGGTCATCGTCAGGGAAAAACTGTTTCACAAACCAGGAGAGATTGCTCGCCGAAGTGGGGCTGCCCTCATGAACAAAATATTTGCCCGGAATGCAGTATTTTCCCCAAATGTAGGGATAGTCGCTGGCAATAATGCTGTCCGTCACCGAGGTGGCGATACTCCATGTACCGGCCACTGCGCTCAGGGTATCCGCCCGGTCAATGCCCGATGAGACGGCGGAGGCCACCACGTCGAAAAAGCCGCCGAATACCGGCGTTCCGGGACATAATCCGCAGTCCAGCGAGGCCTGCAGGGTAATGTGGCCCACGCAGTCCGTCGAGTTGACCACAGGCGCGGTCTTATCCGCCACTTCCTCAATGCCGAAAAGCGCCATCATGTCGCGGTCGTAGCGGGAGGAAAGCTGGTTATAAAAATTGCTGCCGGAAATATTGGTAATTTCCGCCGTCGCCTCGCCGGTCAGACGAAAGCGAATGTAGTCGTGCACCATTAAAACGGCGTCGATTCTGTCGTAGTTGGCGGGCTCATGTGCTTTTAACCACGCCAGCAGCGATACCGGGTGCCCGGTCCACAACTGCTGCAGCCCTTTGGGATAGGCCAGTTTATCGACCCCTTCGCGGTACCATTTTTTGACGAACGCCAGCGCCCGGGTATCGGATGAGATAATTCCGTTGCGCACCGGCTCGCCTTTTTTATCAATCGCGTACAGCCCTTTGCCGTGCGAGGAGAAGCCGATCCCGCCAATACTTAACGCTGGCACCTGGCTTTCAAACAGCGCTTTTTTTATTACGCTGCAAACGGTATCCCATAGCTCATGCATGTTCCTCTCGGTAAAACCCGGCTGTTCGGATAATACCTGTGCATATTGCGAAGCCACGTGGATCTCCTGCCCGCACTCAGTATATATCCCGGCTTTGGTGACCGTACCACCGATATCCACTCCGATAAAATTCATATCCCTTCGTCCCATAATTAATATAAGTTAACGTCTGGCTGAGCTAATAAAGGTGGCGCCCCAAATAATAAGCCCTTTCACCACGTACTGAACGTAAGGTGAGATCCCTAACAGGTTTAATCCATTATTCAGTACGCCGAGCATCATGGCGCCGATCAGCGTGCCAATAATCATTCCGCGCCCACCGGCAATCGATGCCCCGCCGAGCACCACGGCGGCAATAGCATCCAGTTCAAAACCGACGCCCGCATTAGGCTGACCGCTCATCACCCGTGAGGTAAAAATAAGACCGGCAAAACTGGCGGTAAAACCGCTGATCACATAAACCAGCAATTTATAATATTTAACCCGCAGTCCGCTCAGGCGCGCCGCTTCTTCATTGCCGCCAAGAGAATAAACATAGCGGCCAAACGGCATATGATTCAGCACGATATAAAAGATGAAATATAAAACCACCATCAGAATAATAGGTACCTGAATACCGAACAGATATTCACGGCCCCAAAAAGCGAATGAATCCGGTAAGCCGGAGATGGGATAGCCGCCGGTATAGATCAGTGCCAGCCCCTTCGCAATAATCATCGCGCCGAGGGTTACGATAATCGGCGGCATTTTGCCGTAGGCGGTTAAAAAGCCGTTCAGCGCGCCAAAGGCGACGCCGGAACCCAGGCCGATAAGAATGGCTAACCACGGGTCTAAACCATAGTACTTCATTAATCCCGCCATCAGCGTACCGGCCAGGGCCATGACCGCGCCGACGGAGAGGTCGATCCCGCCGGTCAGGATGGCAAAGGTCATTCCGATGGCGATGATGGCATTGATCGAGACCTGACGGGCGACGGTAGATAAGTTATCAACCGTTAAGAAATAGTCATTAAAAATAGCCATACAGGAAAACAGGAGTACCAGACCAACGAACGGCAGGAATGCAGGCATTTTTAATAAACTATGCAGCATCTTTTTATTTTTATCAGGAGACACGGCTGGCGCTAATGATACGTTTTCATTACTCATTTAATACTCCCTAAATAATATTACCGGCAGCATGCAGCATAATGACGGTGGAATTAATTTGGTCGTTCTCAAGCTCCGCAACGATATTACCGTCGCGAAAAACCATCACCCGATCGCTGACGCCTATGACCTCTGGAAGCTCAGATGAAATCATAATTATCGCAATCCCCTGGGCGGTGAGGTCGCGCATAATCTGGTAGATTTCTGATTTTGCTCCGACATCAATACCGCGAGTCGGCTCGTCAAAAATAAGAATATTGACGTCATGATTTAACCAACGAGAAATAACGACTTTCTGCTGGTTACCGCCGCTCAATGTCCCCACCGCGGTCCCGGCATCTGGCGTTTTCACACCAACGTGGCTAATTAAACGCTCGGCGGTCAGGCGCTCTTCGTTATCGCGGATAAGCGAGAACTGGCAGGCGTGTTTGTTAAGCCAGATATTGTCTTTGACCGAAAAAGGCAGTACCAGTCCCTGCGTTTTGCGGCTTTCCGGCAACAGGCCGATACCCAGACGCAGAGCCCGATCGGTTGAATTTATCGTCACCTCTTTTCCGGCCAGACGGACGCGTTTTTTGTAGCATTTATCCGCGCCGGTCAGAGCCAGAATCGCTTCGGAACGCCCCGACCCCACCAGCCCGGCAAGGCCTAAAATCTCCCCTTTGCGCAACGTCAGCCGATTAACCTGACTACTTTCGGTCAGCTGAATTTCCGCCTCCAGCAGTATTTCATCATGCGCCAGCGTCCGCCGCTCGGGATAGATGTTCTCCACCTCACGGCCGACCATCATCTGGATCATCTCTGCGATATCGATATTGTCGACCTTTGCCGATCCGATATATTTGCCGTCGCGCAGAATACTCAGGCTGTCGCAGATTTCATATATCTCCTCCAGATGATGCGAGATAAAGAACATGCCGACGCCTTTGGCCTTTAAATCGCGCATCACGCGGAAAAGATGTTCCGCCTCGCCAGGAGTTAGGGTCGCGGTGGGTTCGTCCAGAATGAGAATTTGCGCATCCAGCGACAGCGCTTTGGCAATTTCCACGAATTGCTGCTCGGCGACGCTGAGATGGCAGATTTGCTCGTCGGGATCGAGCGTGACGCCAAGCTCTTTAAAAATGCGTAACGCCTCCCGACGCATCGCTTTACGATCTAACAGGCCAAAACGATTTACCTTTTCACGATTAAGGAAAATATTCTCATAAGCGTTCAGATAGGGAATAAGAGAAAACTCCTGAAAGATAATCCCTACGCCGCAGGCAATCGCATCGCGATAGTTATGAAAATGCTGCTGCTTACCATCAATATAAATATTACCGGCGTCAGGTTGATAGATCCCGCACAGGATTTTCATCAGCGTCGATTTACCCGCGCCGTTTTCACCTAATAAAGCGTGAACTTCTCCACGAGCAAGGGTGATATTAACATTATCCAGCGCCTTGACTCCGGGGAAGCTTTTACTGACGTTTTTGACTTCCAGTAGGCTGGGCATAAACATCGCTCCATAATGGCTCGATAAAATAGCGAGCCATACTTTAATAAGAATCCGGCACGGCTCACCTGAATAAGCGAGAGCCGCTGTGGCGTAATAACGCGATTACCAGTGGAAATCTTTGGCGTTGTTTTTATCGATAAGCTTCACATCAACAGGAATCTCTTTAGGAATATTCGCCCCCCAGTGTTTTGCCAGGGCAATACCTAAGCCAATACGCAGCTGATCGCGCGGGAACTGTGCTGCGGTAGCAATAAACGGCGTATTACCTTTGGCAATTTCAGCCACCGCTTCCGGAGAACCATCGACGCTGACCAGCTTGACATCGCGTCCAGATGACTGAATAGCCGCCAGGGCACCGAGTGAGCCAACATCATTGACGCTGAAAATACCGTTGAGCGTCGGGTTGGATTGCAGCATATTTTCCGTCACGCTCATGGAGGTATCGCGCTCTTGTTTACCATTCAGTTTGGTAAGCACTTTAATATTGGGATGCTTTTTCATCGCATCTTCAAAGCCGCGCACGCGCTCCAGAATAGGCACCACCGGAATTCCGTCGAGAATCGCCACGTTGCCTTTATCTCCCAGCGCTTTGGCTAAATGCTCTCCGGCAATAAAGCCCGCATCATAGTTTTTTGAACCCACAAAAGAATCAATCGGACCGTTAGCCTGAGCATCTATCGCCACCACCACCACGCCGGCTTTTTTGGCGGCCAGGACGGCGGTTTCCGCGCCAACGCTATCTGCCGGGTTAATCAGTAAAATATCAATTTTCTTTTGCAGCATATCCTCAACATCGCTAATCTGCTTGGAGACATCATGCGCCGCATCCGCAGTATAGACGGTCGCGTTAATATCTTTTGCCGACTGTTCAAGCGACTCTTTCATGGTCACGAAATATTCGTTGTTTAATTCCTGGAAGGACATGCCGATAGTCAAAGGCTTAGCATTAACGCAGGCGACCATGCTCATAGCCAGAAGTCCTGAGAGTAATGCTTTGGTATTAAATTTTACAGGCATTCAATATCTCCTTATTGAGTTGTGCGCTGCGGAATATAAATTATTCAGCAGCGTTTTCATGGTACTAATGTTGCCTGATTTACTGAGCAATAAATTCACCACTGGTAATTAGCAGAGGCTACCGACATTTATCTCAGCAATCCCCATGATTGAAGAAATCCAGTATTGATTTAGCAGCCATTTATGAAAGTGCAGAACAATAAATATAAATGACGCGAGTGAATGATGATAAATTTATGGCTTGATAACGACCTTGATGGAATCCAGCGATTTGGCCATCTCAAAAGCGGCTTTCCACTCATCGATAGAATAGAAATGCGTTACCACGCCTTTGGCGGTCAAGAGGCCACGCTCAAAAAGATCGATAGCGATTTCATAGCTGTAGGGGCCGAGATGCGCACCGCGAATATCGAGCTCTTTGCGGTCGCCGATGATCGACCAGTCGGCGGTGGTTTCTTTCCCAAACACGCTAAATTCAACGAAGCGCCCCAGCTTGCGTATCATCTCCAGCCCCTGAGTCACGCCAACAGGCGCGCCGGTCGCTTCGATATAAACGTCGCAGCCGTATCCGTCCGTCATGGATTTAACGATGGCGACGGCGTCCTCTTTCGCCGCGTTGATGACCACGTCGGCGCCAAACGCTTTAGCCAGCGCCAGGCGATCTTCCATGGTATCGATGACCACCAGTTTCTTCGGCGTCTTAAGATGAGCGACCTGCACCATGCACAGCCCCAGCGGCCCGGCGCCGGCGATAACGACCACATCATCCAGTTCGATATCCCCGCGGCGTACCGTATGGATTGCACAGGCCATAGGTTCGATCAGCGCCGCATCTTCTTCACTTAATGATTCAGGAATTTTATGAATAATCGCGCGTTCGGAGAAACGCATATATTCAGCCATACCGCCATCGGCGACATCTTTCTGGAAGCCGTAAATATCATGGGTTTCACACATCCAGTATTTTCCGGTTTTACAGAAACGGCACTCATGGCAGGGAACAATCTGTTCAGCGAGAATGCGATCGCCAATTTTTAATTTATATTTTTCAGCGGAACCCGGGCCTAATTCAGCAACCCGACCGTAAAACTCATGGCCGGGCACTACCGGCGTTTTTACCCACGGATTATCACCCCAGAACATCGGCGCACCGTCCTGGGCCTTGCAATCACCGGCGCATATTCCACAGCCGTCAACCTTAATGACCACTTCCTTTTCTTTGGCGATCGGGCGGCGAATTTTCTCAAAGCGATAATCCTGGGGACCGTGGCAGACAACCGCTTTCATATCTTCAGGTAATTGTTCCATCGTAAACCTCTTTTTCGGATAAATAATGAAGAGGGACAGTATTGCTAATGCAATACTCCTCCAACTGGTACAGAGCGATTAAATGATGATGCAATTAGATTATTATTCAGAGCCTTATTTGGTCTCTACAATATGTACCTGATGCTGGCGATAGATATCGCCGGGTAACTCATTAGTGATCAAGATATCAATATCCGCCAGATCGCATATTTTATAAAGCGAATAGCGTTCAAATTTACTGCTATCGACCATCAGAATTTTTTGATCGGCAACTTTCAGCATCTCTTGCTTTAGCCGGACGTTGACTTCATTACTGTCTTTAATTTCCAGACCGGAGTCCAGGCCCTGACAGGAGAAAAACAGCTTATTGACCTTAAAATTGTTGATAATGAACTCAGCAACCGGACCGTGAAAGTCACCGTGACGCTCAGAATATTCACCACCAACGCTGACAATTCTTATTTTTTTGCGACAGGCTAAGGTTTGAATAATATTCAAAGAATTAGTAATAACGGTCAATTCAATGTCAGGTAGCTGACGGGCTAAAAACCAGCAGGAGCTGCTATTATCCATAATGATGCACTCATGCTCATGAATAAATTGCAGCGCGCCTTTGGCGATGCGCATCTTACGTTCTGGCTGTTCTTTCGTGCGCTTAATAAAGGCTTCGGCTTTATCGACAAAGTTTCCGTTATTTGCCGGCATATCGGCAGCTAAAAACGATGCCGTATTTTCGGAAATCATTGCGCCGCCAAAGCTGCGCACTAGTTTCTTATTCCTGGCCAGCGCAGTTAAATCACGTCGAATAGTTTCCGGAGATACGCCAAATAATCGCGACAGCTCATTAACTCTGGCACATCCCTTTTCTACGACATATTCCACAATTAATGAGTGACGTTTAACTTGTAACATATAAGTTCTCAAGAAAGCATCCAGGATTTAATGACATAAATATAACAAAATCATCCATATCAGTAAGTGACATAAATCATACAAAATCAAAACAAGCTTTTAGCTTTTTTTAATTTGAAGTAGATCATATATATATGGGAAATTTCATTTTAATCACGATAAATTTGTGACTAAAATCGCAGAATTAGCCGTGATTGTTCACCTGCTCCGGTAGTTAATTCGGCAAAACGGGCAAACCCGGTCAACGACCTGATACCCGTTTATGCCCGATTCGGTCACCGTGTTACCGGATACCCCTGCCCCGTGAAGATAACGCGAAAAGTTAAATCTTTCGCCATCGCCATAACGTCATCAATTTTGCCGCCTCAGAGACCAGCAGCAGAGCGATAAAGAAAGCCGCGCCTTTAACTCCCAGGACCTGCGCGCCCCATAGCACCAGCGAAAGTGAGGGCAGCATAAAGGCCAGCCGCAGGGGCGTTTGCGCACAGGCCAACCGCAGGGCATAGCGGCTCTGCCGCCAGAGGAGAACCATCGACACGGGAATAGAGACAATCAGCAGCACATTCAGCGGGAACAGCCAGGCGGCCGCGAGGCCAAGGGTGGGTACAAGCTGGAGATAAGAGAGGATGTCGTCGTAGAAAGGCAGGCGCTGATGGTAAAGATTCCAGCCGAGAAACTGGATGAGATAAAAGAGATCCATCCCGCCCCAGAACCGGAAGACGTGTTTACGTTTTAGTTTCATCGCTGCCTTGCGAAAAAAAATCAGGCCCTGAAACGGGCCTGATTATCATGAGGGAGATTAGGCGTTTTTCAGCACTTCGCTGACAATCTCCACCGCTTCTTTTTCAATCTGCTGACGGTGTTCAGCGCCGAGGAAGCTTTCACAGTAGATTTTGTAGGCATCTTCGGTACCTGACGGACGCGCGGCGAACCAGCCGTTGTCGGTCATCACTTTCAGACCGCCAATCGCCGCCCCGTTGCCCGGAGCCGCAGTCAGACGCGCGGTAATCGGATCGCCTGCCAGGGTGCTGGCGCTCACCATTTCCGGAGAGAGCTTAGACAGCGCCGCTTTCTGGGCTGAAGTCGCGGAAGCCTGCAGACGATTGTAGCTTGGCGCGCCGAAGCGCTCTGCCAGCTCGTCGTAGTGCTGCTGCGGGTTTTTCCCGGTCACCGCGGTGATTTCCGCCGCCAGCAGGCACATGATGATGCCGTCTTTGTCAGTGGACCACGGCGTCCCGTCAAAGCGCAGGAACGACGCCCCCGCGCTCTCTTCGCCGCCGAAGCCGAAGCTACCGTCGAACAGGCCATCAACGAACCACTTAAAGCCAACCGGTACTTCCACCAGCTTGCGGCCCAGATCGTTGACTACGCGGTCAATCATCGCCGAGGAGACCAGGGTTTTACCCACCGCAACATCTTTGCCCCACTGCGGGCGATGCTGGAACAGGTAGTTAATCGCCACCGCCAGGTAGTGGTTCGGGTTCATTAACCCGGCCGGCGTGACGATACCGTGGCGGTCGTAATCCGGGTCGTTGGCGAAAGCCAGGTCAAACTTGTCGCGCAGCGCCAGCAGGCCCGCCATCGCGCACTCGGAGGAGCAGTCCATGCGGATTGCGCCGTCTTTATCGAGGTGCATAAAGCGGAAAGTCTGATCCACATGGTCATTCACGATAGTCAGGTTTAGGTTGTAATGCTCGGCGATACGCTTCCAGTATTCGATACCGGAGCCGCCCAGCGGATCGACGCCCAGCGTCAGTCCGGCTTTCTGGATCGCCGCCATGTCGACGATATCCGCTAATCCCTCAACAAACGGCTGCACCAGATCCTGCTCTTTGACGTGACCGGAGGCCAGCGCCGCATCAAGCGTCATACGCTTCACGCCCTGCAGGCCCGCCGCCAGCAGTTCGTTGGCGCGGTTTTCTACCACTTTGGTGACGTTGGTATCAGCCGGGCCGCCGTTCGGCGGGTTGTATTTGATACCGCCGTCTTCCGGTGGGTTGTGGGACGGCGTAATAACAATACCGTCAGCCAGCGGGCCGCCCTTTTTGTTGTGCACCAGAATCGCATTGGAAATCGCCGGCGTCGGGGTGAAACCGTTGTTTTCCTGCACGATAACGTCAACCCCGTTCGCCGCCAGCACTTCCAGTACGGAAATAAAGGCAGGTTCGGAGAGCGCGTGGGTGTCCTTCCCGACGTAGCATGGGCCGGTGATCCCGTTCTTCGCGCGGTCTTCAGCAATTGCCTGGGCAATCGCCAGAATATGCTGCTCGTTGAAGTTATGGCGCGCCGCGCTGCCGCGATGGCCGGAGGTGCCAAACTTCACCGCATGTTCCGCATTGCCTACTTCCGGCTTCAGCACATAGTACTGGGCAGTCAGTTGGGCGACGTTAATCAAATCACTCTGTTGCGCAGGTTGACCTGCGCGCTTATCGATTGCCATTGCCTGATCCTTCTGGTGCAAAAGTTAAATGACTAGATCGTACCGCAAACCTTTTCGATCAATTCCGCAGGGAACTGCATGGACTGCATGATGTGTTCGATCATGCTGCATTTGCGACCGGTATTGGTATTTGTGATAACCCACCACGGCGTACCGGGGACCTGCTTAGGCTTAGTCTGATTACCGTTTTTCTGCAGCGTGCGCTCATCTTCAGCGAAATAGACGCGGGTGCGCCCGTGCAGAGACTCGGTGGCCTCGGCAAACGCTTTGCTGTCTAAGGTGTAGAGGGTAGTCAGAACCAGCATGAATCGGTTTACCGCGCGCTTTTGTTCGGCATACTCATCAGATAACAGCAGCTCACGCATCGCGCGAACTTTATCCTTCAGAGGATTAGCGGGCTTCACGTCAACGACAGGCGTTGGCGCCGGTGCCGGAGCGGCTTTCGCTACCGGTGCGGCGGGCTGGGAAACGGCGGAAAACTTCAACATGCGCCGTAAAATGTCGGATGCACTCTCGCCAATATGCTTGGTGTGGCTGGCAATATAGCTATAGAGTTCATCATCAACTTCAATTGTTTTCATCTTAATCCAGTGCGATATCTTTTTCTGAATACAAGTTGTCGGGATTATAGGGACAAATCCCAACCGCGGATAGCGTCAAACCAGGATGACGGCAAAACTCAGAAATCTTCCGGGTCTTGCAGCCGGATGGCAGAATGTTCAACATAATACCCTAACCCGACGGAGCGAAAAAAAGAACTTTGCCATGAAATTAAATAGCCGAGCGCAATCTGCACAGAATCAGCACAATAATCCCCCTATCGTCCTGGTCCACGGCCTTTTTGGCAGCCTGGACAACCTTGGGATCCTCGCCCGCGATCTGGTTGTCGATCACGATACGGTGCAGGTCGACATGCGAAACCACGGTCTCTCCCCGCGCGCGCCGGAGATGACCTACGCCGCGATGGCTGAGGATCTGCTTGATACTCTCAATGAATCGCAGATTGAGAAAGCCACCTTTATTGGTCACTCTATGGGCGGCAAAGCGGTGATGGCGCTGAGCGCGCTGGCGCCAGAGCGCATCGCAGGCCTGGTAGCTATTGATATCGCCCCGGTGGATTATCACGTCCGCCGCCATGATGAAATTTTTGCTGCCATCAACGCCGTTACCGATGCGCGCGCCGCTACGCGTCAGCAGGCAGCGACGGTCATGCGTCAACACCTTAATGAAGAGGGCGTGGTTCAGTTTCTGCTGAAATCCTTTGTGGATGGCCAGTGGCGTTTTAACGTACCGGTGCTGTGGGAGCAGTACGACAACATCGTCGGCTGGCAAACCGTCCCGGCATGGCCGCATCCGGCGCAGTTTATCCCCGGCGGCAACTCCCCTTACGTGACCGATGCCTGTCGTGACGCGCTGCTGGCGCAGTTTCCCGAAGCTCGGGCGCACGTTATCGCCGGCGCCGGACACTGGGTGCATGCTGAAAAACCGGAGGCTGTGATCCGCGCCATTCGCCGTTATTTGACCTCTATCGCCGCGTAACTGCCTAAAATATACTCGACCGCGCGGCTTAATGTCCGCGGCCGTTGGCGCAGCCCGCCGCCTGATGTATTATGGCGCGCTGTCTGCGTCGGCTATGCCCGATAGCTTGTTTCCCCCGAAGTCACTCTGAATCATGGCAAAAGAACAAACGGACCGTACGACATTAGATTTGTTCGCAACTGAGCGTCGGCCGGGAAGACCGAAAACGAATCCGCTTTCGCGCGATGAACAGCTGCGCATCAACAAACGCAATCAGCTTAAACGCGACAAGAGCCGCGGCCTGAAGCGCGTGGAGCTTAAGCTCAATGCCGATGCGGTCGATGCGCTCAATGAGCTGGCCGAAGCCCGTAACATGAACCGCAGCGATCTGATCGAAGAGATGCTGATGACCCAGCTGGCAGCCCTGCGCGGCCAGGATAAAGCCTAAAACCCTCAAAAAATAAGCTTTCATGTAGCAGAGTGTGCAGTTGGGCGTGATTGCTGTTTCCGCGCCCTTCTCAGTTCTGCTATCATTGCCCCTATCTGCGGGCATTACGCCACTACCACATCATTAAGTTTCAAGAGGTTATTTTACTCATGGCAATCATCGGCATCTTTTTTGGCAGCGACACCGGCAACACCGAAAATATTGCAAAAATGATTCAAAAGCAGCTTGGTAAAGATGTTGCTGATGTTCACGACATTGCCAAAAGCAGCAAAGAGGATCTGGAAGCTCACGATATCCTGCTGCTCGGCATCCCAACCTGGTACTACGGTGAAGCCCAGTGCGATTGGGACGATTTCTTCCCGACGCTGGAAGAGATCGATTTTAATGGCAAACTGGTAGCCCTCTTTGGCTGCGGCGACCAGGAAGACTATGCTGAATACTTCTGCGATGCGCTGGGCACCATTCGCGATATCATCGAACCGCGCGGCGCAACTATCGTTGGCCATTGGCCGACCGCTGGCTACCATTTTGAAGCCTCTAAAGGCCTGGCCGATGACGATCATTTTGTCGGTCTGGCTATCGACGAAGACCGTCAGCCTGAACTGACTAACGAACGCGTCGAAAAATGGGTAAAACAGATTTCCGAGGAGCTGCACCTCGAAGAAATCAAGAATGCCTGAGTCTAAACGGCGTAATCACCATATTTCGCCGAATTGATAGATAAAAGCAATCAAAGTTATAGCTACAAGTTTTTAACTTTTAATCACATATCTGTACAATGTCCTCTGATTTAACGGGGTCGCGTGAAGCACTTTGTAGCGAGTGCCTCGTTTTTGACAGCATACAAGGCCCGATGCTTGCAGTTTTCATTTCACCATGGCAGTTCTATAATGAGACGCATTACATCGGGTGATTCTCTGTATTACTTCCGCTGATGGAAGTAGATCGTTTAGCAACAGGACAGATTCCGCATGACTGACAACAATACCGCATTAAAGAAAGCTGGCCTGAAAGTGACGCTTCCGAGATTAAAAATCCTGGAAGTGCTGCAAGGACCGGATAACCATCATGTCAGTGCGGAAGACTTATACAAACGCCTGATTGATATGGGTGAAGAGATTGGCCTGGCCACCGTCTACCGCGTACTGAACCAGTTTGACGACGCCGGTATCGTCACCCGTCATAATTTCGAAGGCGGTAAATCCGTTTTTGAACTGACGCAGCAGCACCATCACGATCATCTGATTTGCCTGGACTGCGGCAAAGTGATCGAGTTTAGCGATGATTCCATCGAAGCGCGCCAGCGTGAGATTGCCGCCAGACACGGTATTCGCCTCACCAACCACAGTCTGTACCTGTACGGCCACTGTGCAGAAGGCGACTGCCGCGAAGATGAACATGCCCACGACGCGGTAGAGAAATAATCACCGCATCGTTTATCAGCCAAAGCCAGCCTGCGGGTTGGCTTTTTTTTGCCCGCCATCTGCCGCCTCTTCCTCTCGCGCCTGAATACGTTTACTGTCGGTGCATCCTGCTTTATACGGAGTGCTTATGGAGCTTCGCCAGCTACGCTATTTTGTGCGCATTATTGAAACCGGCAGTATGGGCCGTGCCGCGCTTGACCTGAATATCGGCGTCTCCGCGCTTAGCCAACAAATGGCGCGCCTGGAAAATGAACTCGCCATTCGCCTGCTACAACGGACGTCTCGCGGCGTAATGCCCACCAGCGCTGGCCTCGCCTTCTATTCACAGGCGCAGCTGGCGCTGCGCCACGCTGATGATGCGGTTCTTGCTGCGCGCGAGGCGCGGCTATCTGGCCACGTCAGCGTCGGCATGGCCCCCAGCACCGCCTCTGTGCTCGGCGTACCCTTTATCAACGCGATGCGCGAAAGCTATGCCGACGTCCGCCTGCATCTGGTAGAAAGTCTCTCCGGCAACCTTGAACGCATGATCAACACCCGTCAGCTCGATTTAGCGATTGTGTTCCAGAAGGAGAAGCTTGTGCGCTGGAGCGCCAGGCCGATTCTTGAAGAGCGTCTGTTTCTGATTGGCACCCATAAGGTACTGGCTCCCCTTCCCGACGATAGTATCTCGCCGGACCAGCTTTCCGCTGTCCCGCTGATTATGCCAAGCCTGGGGCATGGGCTGCGCGGCAGGCTGGAGGCGATGCGCCAGGAGCATGCGCTTAATGTCGATGTGGTCGCTGAAATCGACGGTCTGGCCCTGCTGATGCGCGCCGTGCGCGACGGCCTCGGCGCCACTTTGCAGCCGGGAGCAGCGATTTCTCATCTCGATGGCGACCCCCTGAGAGTGATCGGCATCAACAATCCGATACTCAGTCGGCCTAATTTTCTCGTCAGTCTTTCCGATGATGAACTGACCCCATCGGGTCTCGCCGCGCGAGTCATACTGGCAAAAGTCATGCGTCAGCTGGTCGAATCTGGCCGCTGGCCTGGCGCCAGCCTTTACGCACACTAAACCCCTCTTTAGCAATACGCCATAGCGTCCTGCCGCCCTGAACGCATACATTTCCATTACAAATTTAACAATAAAGCAAACCGTAATGGAGCCAAAAATGGTGGATGTACTGGTGATTGGCGGCGGCAACGCTGCGCTATGCGCCGCCTTGACCGCCCGGGAATCCGGCGCGTCCGTGCTGCTGCTGGAGGCCGCGCCGAAAGAATGGCGCGGCGGAAACTCTCAGCACACGCGGAACCTTCGCTGTATGCACGATGCTCCGCAGGATGTGCTGGTCGACAGCTATCCGGAAGAAGAGTACTGGCAGGATCTGCTGCGCGTCACCGAGGGTAATACCAACGAAGCGCTGGCGCGGCTGGTGATCCGTACCTCATCACAGTGCCGGGACTGGATGCGCCAGCACGGAGTTAACTTTCAGCCGCCGCTCTCCGGCGCACTGCACGTCGCCCGCACCAACGCCTTTTTCATGGGCGGCGGCAAGGCTCTTATAAATGCTTATTACCGCAGCGCGGAGCAGATGGGTGTACAGATCCGCTACAACACCCCGGTCCAGGCGCTCGAATTGTATAACGGCGAATTCGTCGCCGCGCTGGCGGGTGAAGAAAGGATTGCCGCGAAAACCTGCGTCCTCGCCGCCGGCGGCTTTGAGTCTAACCGCGAGTGGCTGCGCGAAGCGTGGGGACAGAACGATCGTGGCGAATGGCCAGCCGATAACTTTCTCATCCGCGGAACCCGCTTTAACCAGGGCGTGCTGCTGAAATATATGATCGACGCCGGGGCTGACGTTATCGGCGATCCCTCGCAGTCACACTGCGTCGCCATTGACGCCCGGGCACCGCTCTATGATGGCGGGATCTGCACCCGCGTGGACTGCGTATCGCTGGGCGTGGTCGTAAACCGCGACGCCGAGCGCTTTTATGATGAAGGGGAAGATTTCTGGCCCAAACGTTATGCCATCTGGGGGCGGCTGGTCGCCCACCAGCCGGGACAAATCGGCTATTCAATTATCGACAGCAAAGCGATCGGTCACTTTATGCCGCCGGTTTTTCCCGGCGCCCAGGCCAATACTATCGAAGAACTGGCTCGCCAGCTGGGGCTGGACGCGGCGCGTCTGGCGCAAACCATCGCGCACTATAACGCCGCCTGCGTGCCGGGCCAGTTCGATCATACCTGCCTTGATAACTGCGCAACATCAGGCCTGACCCCACCGAAAACCCACTGGGCGCGGCCCATCGATTCGCCGCCTTACTACGGTTACGCCTTGCGCCCGGGGATCACTTTCACCTACCTCGGACTGTACGTCAATGAACGCGCCGCCGTCCATTTTGCGGGCAAACCCAGCCGTAACCTGTTCGTTGCTGGCGAAATGATGGCCGGCAACGTGTTGGGCAAAGGCTATACCGCCGGCGTAGGCATGTCGATTGGTACGACGTTCGGCCGCATTGCCGGCCAGCAGGCCGCCCGTGCGGCACAGCAGGAGATACATCATGAAGTCGCTTGAAAAGTTGGTTATCGACGCGCAGATCATTACCGAGCCGGAAGCAGAAGTTGAACGGGTGATGCAGGTCTGTAACGCCTGCCGCTATTGCGAAGGGTTTTGCGCCGTGTTTCCGGCCATGACTCAGCGCCTGGCTTTTGGTAAAGCGGATATTAACTACCTGGCCAACCTGTGCCACAACTGCGGCGCCTGCCTGCATGCCTGCCAGTATGCGCCGCCGCATGAGTTTGCCATTAATGTCCCGAAAGCGATGGCGGAAGTCCGCCTGGAAACCTATCAGCACTATGCCCAGCCCGCGGCTTTCAGCAGCCTCTACCGTCGGGCCGGCGTGACCACGGTGCTGGCGCTGGTCGCCGGTTTGATCCTCTTTTTGCTGTTGGCGATGGGGCTCAATGGCTCGCTGCTTCATCCACCGCTGGCCGGCGATTTTTACCGGATATTTCCCCATAACCTGCTGGCCTGGATGTTTGGCTCGGTCTTCATTCTGGCCATAGGGTTACTGATGAGCGGGGTGATCCGCTTCTGGCGCGAGATTTCACCGGGTCAGCCTCAGGCTATCGACATCGCTACAGCCTCGCATAATGCGCTCACGCTGAAGTATCTCGACGGCGGGCACGGTAAAGGCTGCAACGAGGCTGATGACGCGTTTACCCTGATGCGCCGCCGTTTCCATCACTTTACCTTCTACGGTTTTCTGCTCTGTTTCGCCGCCACCGTGGTGGCTACGGGTTATCACTATATCGCCGGCTGGGAGGCCCCCTACCCTTTCTTCAGCGTACCGGTTGTACTGGGCACGCTCGGCGGTATCGGCCTGCTGGTCGGCCCGGCGGGTTTGCTATGGCTAAACCTGCGCCGCTCGCCGCTGCACGGCGATGCGCGGCAAAAGCCGATGGATCGCGGCTTTATTCTGCTGCTGTTTTTGACCAGCCTGACCGGACTGGCCCTGCTGGCAGGGCGCGATACCTCGTGGATGGGCGTCCTGCTCGCCATTCATCTCGGCGTTGTGATGGCGCTGTTTTTAACCCTGCCATACGGAAAATTTGCCCACGGATTTTATCGCTGTGCGGCGTTACTCAAGTGGGCAATTGAGAAACGGCGCGGAAAACAGGCGGCAGTCGCAGGCGACTAGTCCGCTCCTCTTACCTCTATAAAAACAAGATAAAGACAATGGAGAGCAACCCCTATGACGCAATCATCATCGCGCGCCGGTACCTTCGGCGCTATTCTCCGCGTGACCAGCGGTAATTTTCTCGAGCAATTCGACTTTTTTCTGTTCGGTTTTTACGCCACCTACATCGCCAGAACGTTCTTTCCGGCGGAAAGTGAGTTTGCGGCGTTAATGCTCACCTTCGCCGTGTTTGGTTCGGGCTTCCTGATGCGCCCTATCGGGGCGATAGTGCTGGGGGCCTATATCGACAGAATCGGGCGGCGTAAAGGGCTGATGGTGACGCTGGCGATTATGGGCTGCGGGACGCTGCTGATAGCACTGGTCCCCGGCTATCACACCATCGGCGTTCTCGCCCCCATTCTGGTATTAGTCGGCCGTCTGCTGCAGGGATTCTCAGCGGGCGTAGAGCTCGGCGGCGTGTCGGTCTACCTGTCGGAAATCGCCACCCCGGGGAAAAAGGGGTTCTATACCAGCTGGCAATCCGCCAGCCAGCAGGTGGCTATCGTGGTCGCGGCGCTGATTGGCTACGCGCTAAACGAAACGCTTGGCCATGATGAGATCGCCGAATGGGGCTGGCGTATCCCCTTCTTTATTGGTTGTCTGATCATTCCGCTGATTTTTGTACTGCGGCGTTCGCTACAGGAAACCGAAGCTTTCCTGCAGCGTAAACATCGTCCTGATACCCGAGAAATCCTGAGCACGATTGTAAAAAACTGGCGCATCATCTCGGCGGGCACCTTACTGGTGGCGATGACCACGACCACTTTTTACTTTATTACCGTTTATACCCCAACCTACGGGAGAGCCGTGCTGCATCTGAGCGCTCGCGATAGCCTGCTGGTTACCATGCTGGTCGGCATCTCTAACTTTATCTGGTTACCGATTGGCGGGGCAATTTCTGACAGAATAGGCCGTCGTCCGGTGCTGATGGGCATCACCCTGCTGGCGCTGTTTACCACCTGGCCGGTGATGCACTGGCTCACCGCCGCGCCGGATTTTACCCGTATGACGCTGGTCCTGCTCTGGTTCTCGTTTTTCTTCGGTATGTATAACGGCGCGATGGTCGCGGCGCTGACCGAAGTGATGCCGGTCTACGTCCGCACCGTGGGCTTTTCGTTAGCCTTTAGCCTCGCCACCGCTATCTTTGGCGGCCTGACGCCGGCTATTTCCACCGCGCTGGTCGAGATCACCGGGGATAAAAGCTCGCCGGGCTGGTGGCTGATGTGCGCTGCGCTATGCGGACTTGCCGCAACCGCCATGCTCTTTACTCGCCTGAGCCGCAGCTATCAGCCAGCAGAAATACCCCGCTAAAATAGCCGCGGGCGGAGTTTACGCTCCGCCCGCTTTGCCCGTCTCCGCCTGGATTAACGAGGCGTATTGTTGCTGCGGATCTCTTTCCAGAGCTGGTCGCAGCGCGCCTGCACGGCCTGATCGTTACCGGTTTTGCGCGCCTGGATACACTGTTGATAGTCCAGCACCCGCACGCTTTCCTGGGTGGCGAACTGCTGGTGCTGTTTCTCTTGCTTAAGCACGTTCAGTACGCTCTGACAGGCTTCAACCTTATCCGGGTTCCCCTCCGCGCTAGTAATGCAGGCGCTGTAGGCGTCTCTCAACTTTGAGTCTTCTTTCGGCGCTGGCGACTGCGTACAGGCAACCAGGCCTGTTGCCATAATGGCGACAAGCAGTAACTTCTTCATAAATAACCTCGGGATATTGCGGCAGGCTCACGCCCGCCGCTCAGGCATCAGAAAATGGTGAACGGTGCGATAACCATGAACTTCACGTCGCGCTCATCCTGGAAGATGTTGCCGTAACCGCCGCTCCAGCTCGGGATATCAGAGTGGTTGTCGTATTGCGTAAAGTGGAGTTTGAACAGCGTGCCCTTCGCGCGCCCTTCCTGAACGGTATACATGGCGTCCAGGCTATAGGCGGACTCTTCCAGGCGTTTATCCGGGTTGTAGTAGGCATCAGGCGAGGACATTCTGCCCGGCTTCGCATCCCAGGCATAGACATAGGATGCGCCAAAGGCCCACCCCGGCATGTTCCAGTTCTTCATGTCATACATCGCGCCGAAGAACACCGCTTTTTCACCGTTGGCGTTGAAGTCCGAGCGGTTATCCCACCAGATATCCAGCCGACCGTTAGAAGAGGCGTAGGTTGGCGTCATACGCTGCAGGAAGTAGCCCTGCTGGCCGTCAGCTTTAACCCAGGTTCCTTCCAGACGCAGGTCCAGCACGTCGGCCACCTTATAGCCAAAGGTCAATGCCTGCAGCCACGCGGTGCCGTCATAAATATCGTTAGCCCCGCCGTTGCTGACTTTATCGCGGGTGCCGTAGAACTGATAGCTGGTGGTTAACGGCGTGCCTGCAACATCAAATTTATAGCTGGCTTTGGCAAAATACTGGTCGATGTAACCCTGGGCCTGACCAAATGCCGCTTCCAGCACCAGGTCGTTTTTAAAATCATATTTGGCGCCGAGAGAGTGAAGGTAATCCACCTTGGTTTTCTTATCGTTCTGGTAGAACTCATCCATCTCAATATGCCACGGCGCTTTATACTCGTTCGTCCACATATAGGAGAAACTCAGCGCGCCCGCGTCGCCATAGTCAAAATTAGCGCCGGCTTCCGCGCCCTGATAGGTACCGGGCATAAAGCTCCAGTGCGGAGCCAGCAGCGTTTGGCCGGTTGGCTGAATATAGCCCGCGCGCGCCCACGCCGGACCAAATTTAAATTTTGCGGCAGCTTTATACAGGCTGATCCCGCTCTTATCGCCGGAATAGTCTTCGTCGTAGGTTTTATTGCGCGAGGAGAAAGCGATTTCGTTCGGGTGACCGCTCTCGCTGCTTTCGCCCATTTCGATGGCGGTAAAGGCAGCAACGTCAATGCCGAACATATCGGCGGCGTAGCCGGACTGGAAGTCGAGGTTGGCGTTCCAGGTAGAGTGCGACAGGTTAGTTTTATATTTGTCGCCGTCGGTGACATCTTTACGGTCGCGTTCACGTTGCCAGTAATAGATGCCGCCGGTTAACGTTGAATCATCAATGAACCCTTCTGCTTTTGCATCCGGCACCATTGCAAATCCTGACAGGGCTGTGACACCGGCAATAGCCAGCGCCAGCGTACTACGTTTGCCACTAAACGTACGCATATGCATATCCTCTTTGACGTTTTAAAAGTGCGGTTACCAGGGGCAACACGCAAAAAATAAAATAAAAATACTTTAAAAGTGGTGCGGTAAAAATTCGCATAACCACTGGCTATAGACTATTTTTCGTGACGCGAATTATCAATCTCTTTCGCCGACCAAAGATGAAGATTATGACAAAGCGCACATAATTTATGTCTTTTTGTTTCAGTCTTAGAAGTCACACATTTAGCGGGGGAAGTGCTTGCAAAAACTGACAAAATTAAGAGAAATGGAAGCGATTACATATTTCCAGGGGATAAAGAGAAAGGGTTAAAAATCGCGTTTATTACAATCTGTAAACAAGATTAATTCGCATCGCGAAAATATGAGATTTTAATTCTCTGATTCTGAATAAAAAAAACGCCGCTGTAAGCGGCGTTGTCATTCGCGGCGGAGAATTACGCGCCGGCTTTTGCCCATGTATCGCGCAGACCGACGGTGCGGTTAAACACCAGATTGGTTGCGGTTGCATAGCGGCTATCCAGGCAGAAATACCCTTCGCGCTCGAACTGATACGCTTTTTCCGGCTGCGCCTGCGCCAGGCTTGGCTCGGCAAAACCCTGTTTGATAACCAGCGATTCCGGGTTCATCACCGTGAGGAAATCCTCCGCCGCGCCCGGGTTCGGTACGCTGAACAGGCGATCGTACAGACGGATTTCGACCGGCAGCGCGTGCGCCGCGCTCACCCAGTGAATCACGCCCTTCACCTTGCGGCCGTCGGCCGGATCTTTGCTCAGGGTGTCGGCATCATAGGTACAGAAAATCGTGGTGATATTGCCTTCCGCATCTTTCTCCACGCGCTCCGCTTTGATGACGTAAGCATTGCGCAGGCGAACTTCTTTGCCCAGCACCAGACGCTTGTACTGCTTGTTCGCTTCCTCGCGGAAATCGGCGCGATCGATCCAGATTTCGCCGCTGAACGGCACCTCGCGGCTGCCCATCTCCGGTTTATTGGGATGATTCGGCATAGTGACGATTTCGCTGCCGCCCTGCGGATAGTTTTCGATCACCAGCTTAACCGGGTCGATAACGGCCATGGCACGCGGAGCATTTTCGTTCAAATCTTCGCGGATGCAGGATTCCAGGGCAGCGATTTCGATAGTGTTGTCCTGCTTGGTCACGCCGATGCGTTTGCAGAACTCACGGATAGACTCTGCGGTATAGCCGCGACGGCGCAGGCCGGAAATGGTCGGCATACGCGGGTCATCCCAGCCTTCGACGTGTTTTTCCGTCACCAGCTGATTCAACTTACGCTTGGACATCACGGTGTATTCAAGGTTGAGGCGCGAGAATTCATACTGACGCGGATGCACGGGAATGCTGATGTTATCCAGCACCCAATCGTACAGGCGGCGGTTATCCTGAAATTCGAGAGTACACAGAGAGTGGGTAATTCCTTCCAGCGCATCGCTGATGCAGTGGGTAAAGTCGTACATCGGGTAGATGCACCACTTGCTTCCGGTCTGATGGTGATCGGCAAACTTAATACGGTACAGTACCGGATCGCGCATCACGATAAACGGCGAAGCCATATCGATTTTCGCGCGCAGGCAGGCTTTACCCTCGGCAAATCCACCGCTACGCATTTTTTCAAACAGCGCCAGGTTCTCTTCCACGCTGCGATCGCGATACGGGCTATTTTTACCCGGCTCTTTCAGGGTGCCGCGGTACTCACGGATCTCATCCGCTGACAGTTCATCAACGTAGGCCAGGCCTTTATTGATTAATTCAACCGCATACTGGTGCAGCTGATCGAAATAATCGGACGAGTAGCAAACATCCCCGGACCAGTGGAAACCTAACCACTGCACGTCGTTTTTAATCGACTCAACGTATTCGATATCTTCTTTCACCGGGTTGGTGTCATCGAAACGCAGGTTGCATTGGCCCTGGTAATCCTGAGCGATACCAAAGTTCAGGCAAATAGATTTTGCGTGGCCAATGTGCAGATAGCCGTTCGGTTCCGGTGGAAAACGGGTATGAACGGTGGTGTGCTTACCAGTAGCCAGATCTTCATCAATGATCTGACGAATAAAGTTAGTCGGGCGGGCTTCTGCCTCACTCATCGTGGGTTCCTCAAAGCGTAAACAACGTATAACGGCACATGATCTTACAAGCAGGGCGTAGAGACAACTATTAGTTACGCAAAATACGTATCAGAAGGAGATTATGGGGTTGTTTGCGGTAAAAAAAAGCGGCGCAGGTTCGCTGCGCCGCCGAGGCATAAACGCCACTCAGGAGTCTTATTTGCCTTTAATTTCGTACAACGGCGTCTGGCCCGCTACAACCTTGCCGGTTGCCTGGATAACCAGCGCGCTGTAGTCGTCGCTGTTGCTGCATACGACCGGGCTAATCATCGAACGTGCGTTAGCGTTCAGGAACTCAAGATCCAGTTCCAGAATCGGCTGACCCGCTTTCACTTCCGCGCCCTCTTCCACCAGGCGTTTAAAGCCCTGGCCGTTAAGCGCAACGGTATCGATACCCATATGGACGACGATTTCCGCGCCGTTTTCCGTCTCCAGACAGAAAGCATGGTTAGTGTTGAAAATCTTCACTACGGTGCCCGCTGCCGGCGCAACAACAATCTTATCGGTCGGTTTCACCGCCACGCCGTCGCCGACAGCTTTGCTGGCGAAGGCTTCATCCGGCACCTGCTCCAGGGCCACAATGTCGCCAGTAATCGGCGAAACCAGCGCTTCGACGGTTTTCGCGTTAGCGACGGCCTGCGGTTTAGCGGCCGGAGCGGCTGCGGGCGCGCTGTTTGAAGTCGCTGCTGCTGCGGCAACCGGGCCGCGGGCAACCACTTTCTTCATTTCATCACCGACGGATTCGGCTTTCGCACCGACGATAACCTGGATGGTCTGCTTGTTCAGTTTAACCACACCGGAAGCACCGAGACGCTTACAGGCCGCATCGTTTACCAGCGCGGAGTCCGCAACGGTCAGGCGCAGGCGGGTAATGCAGGCATCGATCGCTTTCAGGTTATCAGTACCGCCAACCGCCGCAATGTAGTTGGTCGCCAGCTGGGTTAAGCCCTCTTCGGTATTGCTGTTGGCTTCTTCAGTGACCACATCATCCACTTTATCTTCACGACCCGGCGTTTTCAGATTGAACATGCGGATTACCGCGCTGAACAGCAGGAAGTAGATAACGAAGAAGACAACACCCATCACAATCAGCATCCAGACGTTCTTGCTGGCTGCCGGCAGGCTGTACATCAGAACATAGTCGATAGCGCCTGCAGAGAAAGAGAAGCCCGCATGGATACCCAGCGCCGTCGCAACGAACAGGCTGATGCCGGTCAGGATAGCGTGCAGGAGATACAGCAGCGGCGCCAGGAACATGAACAGGAATTCCAGCGGCTCAGTCACACCGGTCAGGAATGCGGTGATGGCAACCGACAGCAGCATACCGCCGACCATAGGACGACGCTCTTTAGGCGCCGCGAAGTACATCGCCAGCGCCGCGCCCGGCAGACCGAACATCATGATCGGGAAGAAGCCGGACATGAACATCCCCGCGGTGCCGTCACCGGCATAGAAGCGGTTGATATCACCGTGGAATACCGCCCCAGCAGCGTTAGTGAACTCACCAATCTGGAACCAGGCGATGGTGTTCAGCACCTGGTGCAGACCCGTCGGGATCAGCAGACGGTTGATGAAACCAAAGATACCGGAGCCGAGCGCGCCCGCGCCGACAATCCATTCACCACCAGCATGGATGGCGTTCTGCACCGGCGGCCAGACGTAGCCGAAGATGGCTGCCAGTACCAGACAGAAGAAGCCGGTTGCGATCGGCACAAAGCGTTTGCCGCCGAAGAAGCTCAGGAAGTCAGGCAGTTTGATGCCCGACCAGCGGTTATACACGGCGCCGCCGACCAGACCGGTAATGATACCTGCCAGGACGCCCATGTTGATGGCCGGGTTGATGGTGACCATCGCTTTAGTCAATACGAAGTAACCTACCGCCCCCGCCAGCGCTGCGGCACCGGCGCTGTCTTTTGACCAGCTGGATGCAACACCGATAGCGAAAATCAGCGCCAGGTTATCAAAGATTGCCCCGCCCGCCTGCGCGATAAACGAAATGTTAAGCAGATCGGGTTGCCCGAATCGCAGCAGCAGCGCCGCGACCGGCAGCACTGCGATAGGGAGCTGTAACGCCCTACCGAGTCGCTGGAAAAAACCTAAAATATTCATCTTATTCCCCCTATGAGACCCCGTTGAGGCTCATTAAAGCCACTTTATTATTGTGTAACCTGGTTAAATTTTTAACTTACCTGCAAAGTGTCTGAAAAATTAATTCGTCTCGCAAATTAAATGGCTATTTTTTGTGACAATAGTCACCAAATATCGTATTCACCTCCGCCTTTGACTGGCTAACAACGAAAACTTATTTTATCATTCAAAAAATCAACACGGATTGACCCCGGTCGGCGCAGTAACTGCAATACTCTTACTAGTATGCTGGCGCCAATCCGCCAGGTTCTAATTTAACTATTGAGGTGAACAATGAGACTGATCCCCCTGGTAACTGCTGAACAAGTCGGTAAATGGGCTGCCCGGCATATCGTTAACCGCATCAACGCGTTCAAACCGACTGCAGACCGTCCGTTTGTCCTCGGTCTGCCTACCGGCGGTACGCCTCTGACCGCTTATAAAGCGCTGGTTGAGATGCACAAAGCAGGCCAGGTTAGTTTTAAGCATGTTGTGACCTTCAACATGGATGAGTACGTTGGTCTGCCGAAAGATCACCCGGAAAGCTATCATAGCTTTATGCACCGCAACTTCTTTGATCACGTTGATATCCCGGCGGAAAATATTAATCTGCTGAATGGTAACGCGCCGGATATTGATGCAGAATGCCGTCGTTATGAAGAAAAAATTCGTTCTTACGGTAAAATCCACCTGTTCATGGGCGGCGTGGGTAACGATGGCCACATCGCTTTTAACGAACCAGCCTCTTCTCTGGCTTCACGCACGCGTATTAAAACCCTGACCCACGATACTCGCGTAGCGAACTCCCGCTTCTTCGACGGCGACGTTGATCAGGTGCCGAAGTACGCGCTGACCGTTGGCGTGGGCACCCTGCTGGACGCGGAAGAAGTGATGATTCTGGTACTGGGCCATCAGAAAGCGCTGGCGCTGCAGGCGGCGGTTGAAGGCAACGTTAACCATATGTGGACTATTACCTGTCTGCAGCTGCATCCGAAAGCCGTTGTGGTCTGCGATGAGCCGTCCACCATGGAACTAAAAGTTAAGACCCTGAAATATTTCAACGAATTAGAAGCTGAAAACATCAAAGGTCTGTAATGTAGTCTCGTCCCGCGGCTGCCCCCGCGGGACAATCATTTTTGATAACCGGGGGTCGTAATGTATGCATTAACCCAAGGCCGGATTTATACCGGTCATGAAATTCTGGATGACCATGCGATTGTTATCGCCAATGGCCTTATCGAACGTATCTGTCCTCAAACAGAGCTGCCAACCGGTATCGAACAGCGCTCGGTTGATGGTGCAATCCTTGCCCCCGGTTTTATCGACGTCCAGCTTAACGGCTGCGGCGGCGTGCAGTTTAACGACACGGCGGACGCGGTGACCGTTGAAACGCTGGAAATTATGCAGAAAGCCAATGAACGCTCCGGCTGCACCAGCTATTTGCCCACCCTGATTACCGCCAGCGATGATCTGATGAAACAGGGCGTGCGCGTGATGCGTGAATACCTGCAAAAACATCCTCACCAGGCCCTGGGTCTGCATCTTGAAGGCCCGTGGCTGAATATTGTTAAAAAAGGCACCCACAATCCGGACTACGTACGTAAGCCGGATGCCGCGCTGGTCGATTTCCTGTGTCAAAACGCGGATGTCATCACCAAAATCACCCTGGCGCCGGAACGCGTGGAACCAGAAGTTATCCGTAAACTGGTCGCGGCAGGCATCATCGTTTCCGCCGGTCACTCCAACGCGACGCTCAAAGAAGCAAAAGTCGGCTTCCGCTCCGGCATCACTTTCGCTACCCATCTGTTTAACGCCATGCCGTATATCACCGGCCGCGAACCGGGTCTCGCCGGCGCGATTTTCGACGAGCCGGATGTCTACTGCGGTATTATCGTCGATGGTATGCACGTCGATTACGCTAACGTTCGCCTCGCTAAACGCCTGAAAGGCGATAAGCTGTGTCTCGTTACTGATGCAACGGCTCCGGCAGGCGCCAATATTGAGCAGTTCATTTTTGCTGGTAAAACAATATACTACCGGAACGGCCTGTGCGTAGATGAGAACGGTACCCTCAGCGGGTCTTCATTGACCATGATTGAAGGGGTGCGTAACCTCGTTGAGCATTGCGGCATCGCGCTGGACGAAGCGTTACGTATGGCAACGCTCTACCCTTCCCGTGCGATTGGCGTAGACAAACAGTTGGGCTGCATTGCCCCGGGGATGGTCGCTAACCTGACCGCATTTACCCGCGACTATAAAATCACCAAGACCATCGTTAATGGTAACGAGGTCGTCACTGAGTAAGTAAAGTATGACAGCAGGCGGACAGGCTCAAATTGGTAACGTCGATCTCGTAAAACAGCTGAACAGCGCGGCCGTTTATCGGCTCATCGATCAGCACGGCCCCATCTCGCGTATCCAGATTGCGGAACAAAGCCAGCTTGCCCCTGCCAGCGTAACGAAAATTACGCGTCAGCTTATTGAACGCGGGCTGATCAAAGAAGTCGATCAGCAGGCCTCCACCGGGGGCCGCCGCGCTATCTCCATCGTTGCGGAAACCCGCAGCTTCCACGCCATCGGCGTACGCCTGGGCCGCTATGACGCCACCCTGACGCTCTATGATTTGAGCAGCAAAACGCTTGAAGAAGAGCACTACCCGCTGCCGGAAAGAACCCAGGAAACCCTGGAACACGCGCTGCTAAATATCATTGCCGCCTTTATGGAGCGCTGCCAGCGTAAAATCCGCGAACTGATCGCCATCTCGGTGATCCTGCCGGGACTGGTCGATCCGGAAAGCGGCGTCATTCGCTACATGCCGCACATCCAGGTTGAAAACTGGGGTCTGGTCGAAGCGCTGGAAAAAAAGTTTAAGGTCACCTGTTTTGTCGGTCACGATATCCGTAGCCTCGCGCTGGCGGAGCACTACTTCGGTGCGAGCCACGACTGCGAAGACTCCATTCTGGTGCGCGTACACCGCGGAACCGGCGCGGGGATCATCTCCAACGGGCGGATTTTTATTGGCCGTAACGGTAACGTCGGCGAAATCGGCCATATTCAGGTCGACCCCCTAGGCGAGCGCTGCCACTGCGGTAACTTCGGTTGTCTGGAGACCGTCGCCGCCAACGCGGCAATTGAACATCGCGTTCGTCATCTGCTGGAACAGGGTTATCAGAGCAAAATCTCCCTCGATGACTGTACGATCAAAACGATCTGTAAAGCCGCGAATAAAGGCGATGCGCTGGCCTGCGAGGTGATCGAGCACGTTGGCCGTCATCTGGGTAAAACTATCGCCATCGCCATTAACCTGTTTAATCCGCAAAAAGTGGTGATTGCCGGTGAGATCGTCGAAGCGGAAAAAGTGCTGTTGCCGGCTATTGAAGGCTGCATTAACACCCAGGCGCTGAAGGCATTTCGTAAAAATCTGCCGGTGGTCCGTTCTACGCTCGATCATCGTTCTGCCATCGGCGCTTTTGCTCTGGTCAAGCGCGCGATGCTTAACGGGATCCTGCTCCAGCGTTTGCTGGAAAGCTAAAGCCGCTTTATAGTTTCGCCTTTCTTTAACGATGTCGGACAGTCCATGACCATTCAAAACGTAATTTGTGATATTGACGGCGTGCTGATGCACGACAATGTGGCCGTACCGGGCGCCGCCGAATTCATCAAGCGCATTCTCGAAAAAGAGATGCCGCTGGTGATGCTGACTAACTACCCTTCGCAGACCGGCCAGGACCTGGCGAACCGCTTTGCGACCGCCGGAATTGATGTCCCTGATACCGCCTTTTATACCTCAGCGATGGCCACGGCGGATTTTCTGCGCCGTCAGGAAGGTAAAAAAGCCTATGTGGTCGGCGAAGGCGCGCTGATTCACGAACTGTACAAAGCCGGCTTTACCATCACTGACGTCAATCCTGATTTCGTTATCGTCGGTGAGACCCGCTCCTTTAACTGGGAGATGATGCATAAAGCGGCGTTTTTTGTTGCCAACGGCGCGCGCTTTATCGCCACTAACCCGGATACGCACGGCCGCGGCTACTATCCAGCCTGCGGCGCGCTGTGCGCCGGCATCGAGAAAATCTCCGGGCGTAAGCCGTTCTATGTCGGTAAACCAAGCCCGTGGATCATCCGCTCCGCGCTGAATAAAATGCAGGCGCATTCGGAACAAACGGTTATCGTCGGCGATAATCTGCGCACGGATATTCTGGCGGGCTTCCAGGCCGGTCTGGAAACTATCCTGGTGCTTTCGGGCGTTGCCACGCTCGATGATATCGACAGCATGCCGTTCCGCCCCTCATGGATTTACCCTTCCGTTGCGGAAATTGATATTTTCTGAATAAAACCACGTCTCATGACGTGGTTTTTCTCTTTTAAAGCCCCAAAAAAGCCCTTCATCTAATAAAAAACCCTCATTATTAGATATCATTCAATGAAAGCGCTTAAAACATGCTCTTTTTTCACTATCCAGCAATCGTCATTGCATTATTTCCTTTTCCAGCCGTAAAACCCTTGCGCCCTCCGCCCCTTTGCGGCATTTTCTTAAGCACGCACCAGGGCTTCGCAACGAGACGAAGCCTGCACAACATCAAATAAGACAGGGTAACGGAGAAGGCTATGTGTTCGATTTTTGGCGTACTGGATATTAAAACTGACGCAGGCGAGCTGCGTAAAAAGGCACTGGAGCTCTCCCGCCTGATGCGCCACCGCGGCCCGGACTGGTCCGGCGTCTATGCCTGCGATAAAGCCATTCTGGCGCATGAACGCCTGTCAATCGTTGACGTGAACGCCGGCGCACAGCCGCTGTATAATGCCGCAAAAACGCACGCGCTCGCCGTCAACGGGGAAATCTACAACCATCAGGCGCTGCGCGCGGAATACGGCGATCGCTATGCCTTCCAGACCGGTTCCGACTGCGAAGTCATCCTCGCGCTGTATCAGGAAAAAGGTCCGGACTTCCTCGACGATCTGCAGGGAATGTTTGCTTTCGCGCTCTACGACAGTGAAAAAGACGCGTACCTGATTGGTCGCGACCACATCGGGATTATCCCGCTGTATATGGGCCACGACGAACACGGCAACTTCTACGTTGCTTCGGAAATGAAAGCGCTGGTACCGGTCTGCCGCACGATTAAAGAGTTCCCGGCAGGCAGCTACCTGTGGAGCAAAGATGGCGAAATTCGCCAGTACTATCAGCGCGACTGGTTCGACTATGACGCGGTGAAAGACAACGTCACGGACAAAAACGAACTGCGTCAGGCGCTGGAAGAGTCGGTGAAAAGCCACCTGATGTCCGATGTTCCGTACGGCGTACTGCTCTCCGGCGGCCTGGACTCATCGGTAATTTCCGCTATCACCAAGAAATTTGCCGCCCGCCGCGTCGAGGATCAGGAAAAATCCGAAGCCTGGTGGCCGCAGCTGCACTCTTTCGCCGTTGGGCTGGAAGGCGCCCCCGATCTGAAAGCCGCGCAGGAAGTGGCTAACCATCTGGGTACCGTGCATCACGAGATCCACTTTACGGTCCAGGAAGGGCTGGACGCGATTCGCGATGTTATCTATCACATTGAAACTTACGATGTCACCACCATCCGCGCTTCGACGCCGATGTATCTGATGTCGCGTAAAATCAAAGCGATGGGCATCAAAATGGTGCTCTCCGGCGAGGGTTCTGATGAAGTGTTCGGCGGCTATCTCTATTTCCATAAAGCGCCAAACGCCAAAGAGTTGCATGAAGAGACGGTACGCAAACTGCAGGCGCTGCACATGTTCGACTGCGCCCGTGCGAACAAGGCGATGTCCGCCTGGGGCGTTGAAGCCCGCGTGCCGTTCCTCGATAAGAAGTTCCTTGATGTGGCAATGCGTATCAACCCGCAGGATAAAATGTGCGGCAACGGTAAAATGGAAAAACATATTCTGCGCGAATGTTTTGAATCTTATCTGCCAGCAAGCGTCGCCTGGCGGCAGAAAGAGCAGTTCTCTGACGGCGTCGGTTACAGCTGGATCGACACCTTAAAAGAGGTGGCCGCTGAACAAATTTCCGATCAGCAGTTGGAAACGGCCAGCTTCCGCTTCCCGTACAACACGCCATCGTCGAAAGAAGCCTATCTGTATCGTGAGATCTTTGAAGAGCTGTTCCCGGTACCGAGCGCCGCAGAATGCGTGCCTGGCGGCCCGTCCGTCGCCTGCTCCTCCGCAAAAGCGATCGAGTGGGATGAATCTTTCAAAAAAATGAACGATCCGTCCGGACGCGCGGTGGGCGTACACCAGTCGGCCTACTAAGCCTCGTTTTTTGCCAAACGGACTCTTCGGAGTCCGTTTTTATTTTGAGCCTTATTTAAGCCGCTAAAAACGATAAATAAGCAATAATTGCCGATTATTGCGCCACGCTGTTCGCAACCTAACCAAACAGTTACTTTCAGCCCATTTTCAATGAAAAAGAGGTTGACGCTTCAAAGCTCAATACGCATAATGCGCCCCGCAACGCCGATAAGGTAACGCGAAAAAAAAGATGGCTACGTAGCTCAGCTGGTTAGAGCACATCACTCATAATGATGGGGTCACAGGTTCGAATCCCGTCGTAGCCACCATCTTTTTTGCGGGAGTGGCGAAATTGGTAGACGCACCAGATTTAGGTTCTGGCGCCGCAAGGTGTGCGAGTTCAAGTCTCGCCTCCCGCACCATTTACTTGTTCGCGTTGTAAGTAAAAGTTTTTTTGTTGGGGTATCGCCAAGCGGTAAGGCACCGGTTTTTGATACCGGCATTCCCTGGTT
>NZ_JBEAFR010000080.1:0-94598 GCF_040062315.1 Klebsiella sp. GW_Kp181 | reverse complement strand
TATAGCCTTACAGGATCAATCACCACCTCCCTAGGAGGTGGTTTAGGGATGACAACAAAAAACCCCGCCGCGGCGAGGTTTTCTGCTCGGTGTTTTACGGTTGGTGGCCGCAAGCACACTGTATTACGTCAACGAAAAAAGTATACGCGATCGGGGAAGAAGGCGCAATTTTCACGACGGTTTTTGCTGATTTAGAGTATGGATCGCGTATGCAAATTTGTCCAAAAAATACTGTTCATACATACAGTATTCATTCTATACTGAGGGGGTACGCAGGGTGAATCTGGGGCCGCACTTTTACCGGCGCAAAAAAAGTCCTGGCTGAAACGGGTGGTGCCGTCAGCGCCTTAACCCCAGAAGAGCACACTGTGTTACGTCAACAAATACCCCGAATCATTTAGCCCGCAACCCACTGGTCGCGCCTGAATGATGACGGGTATACCCTGGCTGGCAACAGGCGGCGGAAAGGTACGCCAGCCGGTTGTGCTCCTGAACCAGAGGAGACGCGTATGGGCGGAGTGGATATCGTTGTTCTGATCCTGAAACTCATGGTTGCCGTGTTGCAACTACTTGATGCAGTCCTGAAACAGTTCCGCTGATTCAGGTTCAAGTCGCACCTGAGAGGGGCGGGAAACCGCCCCTCTACAGGCTAACCTGACGGAGAAAATTATGGCCCCCTTGTTGATTGCCGCCATCACCCCGGACGAACCCGGTTTTTCGGCACTACGCGCCGAAAGCCTGACGCAAAACCTGAATATGCTGGGCCGCCTGGCGGAGAACTGGCAGAGCGGGATTAACCGCTTTAACGCGCCGGGAGAAAAGCTGCTGGGCGCTTTTGCATTTGGGCAGCTGGTTGGGGTTTGCGGGCTCAATGTCGACCCTTTTAGCCAGCAGCCGCGAGCCGGCCGCATCCGCCATTTATATATCGGCGAGCGCCACCGTCGGCAGGGGATCGGGCATCAGCTGCTGGTCTCGGTTATTACCCACTCCGGCGCCAGCTTTGATTTTCTCAACACCCATGCGCCGTCAACGGCCTGGTCGTTTTATGAAAATCTGGGATTTCGCCCGGTCTATGATGAACCGCGGGTCACCCATCGCCTGTTTTGTTCGCTCTAGCTGTCTCTGGTTGCCAAAGCGCGCCCATGTTACAGTCCAGTGACGATTTATCCCCCAGCGCCAGGCTGCAATGACCATTACCGTATTCTGTATATTGCTGTTCGCCGCCCTGCTTCACGCAAGCTGGAACGCTATCGTTAAAGCCAGCGGCGATAAAATGTACGCGGCGATTGGCGTTAGCGGCTCTGCCTCGCTCATCGCCCTGGTTTTGCTCCCTTTTGCCCCCCAGCCGACGCTGGCCAGCGTGCCGTTTCTTGCTGTCTCCTGCGCGCTACAGGTGGTGTATACGGTGCTGGTGGCGAAAACCTATCAGGTCTCGGATATGAGCCAGACCTATCCGCTGATGCGCGGAACCGCGCCGCTGCTGGTGGCGATAATCAGCGTTATCTTCCTTGGCGACCACCTCTCTCCGCTGGCGTGGCTGGGCATCGGCGTCATCTGCCTGGCGATACTGGCGATGGCGTTTAACGGCCGATCCCGTTCAAGCACCGGTATCCTATTAGCGCTGATCAACGCCTGCTTTATTGCCGGTTATACGCTGGTAGACGGAACCGGGGTGCGGCTTTCAGAAACCGCACTGGGCTATACGCTATGGACCTTTTTTATGAATGGCTTCTGTCTGCTGGGCTGGGCGATGATTGCCCGACGCCCGCAGGCCAGCCGCTATCTGCGCCAGCACTGGAAGAAAGGCCTGGTCGGCGGCGTTGGCACTATGGGTTCTTATGGCCTGGCGCTGTGGGCAATGACCCAGGCGCCGCTGGCGGTGGTCGCCGCCCTGCGCGAAACCTCAATTCTTTTTGGCGCGGTTATCGCGTTTATCCTGTTGAAAGAAAAGATGGTTCCATTACGCATCGTGGCTGCCTGCGGTATTGCCGCCGGGGCGATTCTGCTGCGGCTGTCGTAAACCACACATGGCAACATTAGTTGCCGATTGTTGTTTACAAAACCTGCCTGAACATCCCCGATAATCCCCCCTTACAGGGTTGTTCTGTCATTTTAATATGGTAGATTCCTCCATCGTTTTGCGGATGTGCCAGTCACATATTCTTTACCTTCAACTTTCTACAAAGTATTCATCGACATGAAACGGCATAAGAACTTCAATTTGTTGTTGATGCTGGTACTGCTGGTGGCCGTCGGCCAGATGGCGCAGACCATTTATATCCCGGCGATTGCCGATATGGCGGTATCGCTAAACGTGCGTGAAGGCGCGGTACAGAGCGTGATGGCCGCTTATCTGCTGACCTACGGCGTCTCGCAGCTTTTCTACGGCCCGCTCTCCGATCGCGTTGGCCGGCGTCCGGTGATCCTCGTTGGGATGTCTATTTTTATGCTGGCGACGCTGATTGCCATTACCACCCATAGTCTGCCGGTGTTGATCGCCGCCAGCGCACTGCAGGGAATGGGTACCGGCGTCGGCGGCGTGATGGCGCGTACCCTGCCGCGTGACCTGTATGAAGGCGCGCAGCTCAGACACGCCAATAGCCTGCTGAATATGGGAATTCTGGTAAGCCCGCTGCTGGCCCCGTTGATTGGCGGTATTCTTGATACCTTGTGGAACTGGCGGGCCTGCTTCGTATTCTTGCTGATTCTTTGCGCTGGCGTCACCTTCAGCATGGCGCGCTGGATGCCGGAAACCCGGCCCACCGGCGCACCGCGCACCCGTCTCATCACCAACTATAAAACGCTGTTCGGAACCGGCGCGTTCAACTGCTATCTGCTGATGCTGATCGGCGGCCTCGCGGGCATTGCCGTATTCGAAGCCTGTTCCGGGGTGCTGATGGGGGCGGTGCTGGGACTGAGCAGTATGTCGGTCAGCATTCTGTTTATTCTGCCGATTCCGGCGGCGTTCTTTGGCGCCTGGTTTGCCGGGCGGCCAAACAAACGCTTCCCGACGCTGATGTGGCAGTCGGTGATTTGCTGCCTGCTGGCGGGCGTGCTGATGTGGATACCGGGCCTGCTGGGCGTGATGACCGTCTGGACCCTGCTGGTTCCTGCTGCGCTGTTCTTCTTTGGCGCAGGAATGCTGTTTCCGCTGGCAACCAGCGGCGCGATGGAACCTTTCCCGTTCCTTGCCGGCACCGCCGGGGCGTTAGTGGGCGGATTACAAAACATCGGTTCCGGCGTGCTGGCGTGGCTGTCGGCGATGATGCCGCAAACCGGCCAGGGCAGCCTCGGCCTGCTGATGATGCTGATGGGATTGCTGATTCTGCTGTGCTGGCTGCCGCTGGCGTCGCGGTTTCATCAACATCAGCAGCCGGTTTAAGGCTTCTTTGCGGGTTCCCCGGGTCGCGACGCGGCGCGTCTTACCCGGGCGACAAAATGACGGACGCCGGTAAACCCGCAGCCCGGTCATACACACAGCGCCACCGGGATGAAACTAAGCCGGTCATCATAATTGCGCCTGGCTCTGCAGCCAGTGGATAAAAGCATCGATTTTCGGCCACTGACGGCCCGGCAGGGTCGTCACGTAGTAGTGCTGATGGCATTTCAGGGTCATCTCGCCGAACGGCGCGATCAGTTCTCCGCTCTCCAGGCGCTTTTGCACCAGCCGCTTACGCCCCATCGCCACGCCGACGTGATTCATCGCGGCAATCACCGCTAAATCCGAACGATCGAAGCCAATACCCGACGATTGCGGCAACTCGATGCCGAATGTCTGCGCCCAACTGAACCACTCATCGGTGCCGGAATCGTTACTCCAGGCCTGACGATCGTGCAACAGCGTACAGTAGCGAAGATTACCGGGATTCTGCGGTAGCTGATGCTGGCGCGCGTAGTTCGCCGTGCAGACCGGCACGATGGCCTCATCCATCAGAAAATGGTGGCTCAACTGCGATGAAGGCGCATCATCGAAGTAGATCGCCAGATCGATGCCCGCACGCTGCATATTAACGTTATCGTTGCCGGTCAGCACGGTGAGCGATATCGACGGATAGCGGCGGGTAAAATCGCCGAGCGCAGGCACCAGCCAGCACTGGGCGATGGACGGGCGCGAATACACCGTTAAGGTTCCCGACAGCTCCTGGTTTTTAATATCCAGAATCTCCTGGTTTAAGCTATCCAGCGAGGACTTCAGCGCCCAGTACACCCGCTTACCTTCATGCGTCAGCTCTACCTTGCGATGCGAGCGCACAAACAGCTGGATCCCCAGCTCTTCTTCCAGCTGGTTGATACGGTGGCTCACCGCGCTCGGCGTCAGCGACAGCTCCTCCGCCGCCAGCGCAAACGACTCATGCCGGGCGGCGACTTCAAAGGTATACAGCTTCGATAGCTGCCAGCCGTTAAGCAGGCGAGTGCCTAACTCTTTTAGTGTTTCCATCTCTTACTCCTTCACTATTCCCCGCCGAGTGTAAGAAATTTTTCGCGCCAGCTGCGCGTTAAAGATGAATAAAAGTGATTCATAACACACATAACAGACAATTTTAGAGCAAAATCACCTTTTTGATTCAATCTGGTTCATCTGAAGGGCCGTTTATATCGTTTGTCAGCAGGCGCCGTTTTTCTGTTCAATAGCGATAGATTATTCACAGGCGAGGTGGGGTATGGAATCTCAAATCTGGGTTGTGAGCACGCTGCTGATCAGCATCGTGTTGATTGTGTTAACTATCGTCAAACTGAAGTTTCACCCGTTTCTGGCGCTGCTGCTGGCCAGCTTTTTCGTCGGCGCCATGATGGGCATGAGCCCGCTGGATATGGTTAACGCCATCGAGAGCGGGATTGGCGGCACGCTGGGCTTCCTGGCGGCGGTAATTGGGCTGGGGACGATTCTCGGCAAAATGATGGAGGTCTCCGGCGCGGCTGAGCGTATCGGCCTGACGCTCCAGCGCTGCCGCTGGCTGTCCGCTGACGTCATTATGGTGCTGGTGGGCCTGATTTGCGGGATCACGCTGTTCGTTGAAGTAGGCGTGGTGCTGCTGATCCCGCTGGCGTTTTCCATTGCCAAAAAGACCAACACGTCGCTGCTCAAGCTGGCCATCCCGCTGTGTACGGCGCTGATGGCGGTACACTGCGTGGTGCCGCCGCATCCGGCGGCGCTGTTTGTCGCGAATAAGCTGGGCGCGGATATCGGGACGGTGATCGTATACGGTCTGCTGGTGGGCCTGCTGGCTTCGCTGGTCGGTGGCCCGCTGTTCCTGCGGCTGCTCGGCAACCGCCTGCCGTTTAAAGCGGTTCCGGCTGAATTTGCCAATCTCGAAGTGCGCAAAGAAGAGACCCTGCCTTCGCTTGGCGCCACCCTGTTTACCGTCCTGCTGCCGATCGGCCTGATGCTGGTAAAAACCATCGCCGAACTGAATATGACCAAAGGCGGCACGCTATATATGCTGCTGGAGTTTATCGGTAACCCCATCACCGCCATGTTTATCGCGGTCTTTGTGGCCTATTACGTGCTGGGCATCCGTCAGAATATGGGCATGAGCACCCTGCTGACGCATACGGAAAACTGCTTCGGCTCTATCGCCAATATCCTGCTGATTATCGGCGCAGGCGGGGCCTTCAACGCCATCCTGAAGACCAGCGGTCTGGCCGATACGCTGGCGGTAATTCTGTCGAACCTCGATATGCACCCGATTCTGCTGGCCTGGCTGGTGGCGCTGATTCTGCATGCCGCAGTCGGTTCCGCCACCGTGGCAATGATGGGCGCAACCGCCATCGTCGCACCGATGCTGCCGCTCTATCCCGGCGTGAGCCCGGAAATCATCGCTATCGCCATCGGCTCCGGCGCGATTGGCTGCACTATCGTGACGGACTCCCTGTTCTGGCTGGTTAAGCAGTACTGCGGGGCAAGCCTTAACGAAACGTTCAAATACTATACCACAGCGACCTTTATCGCTTCGCTGCTTGCACTGGCCGGTACATTCCTGCTTTCTTTCATCATCTGAGCGCAAAGAGACGTAATATGAAAAACGCTGACATGACCAATTTACTCGCGCAGTTTCCTCTGCTGGAGGAACTGATAGCCCTGAAAGAAACCACCTGGTTTAACCCGTCAACGACGTCGCTGGCGGAAGGGTTACCCTACGTTGGCCTGACGACAGAAGACGTTCAGGACGCCCACGCCCGGCTCGATCGTTTTGCGCCATACCTGGCGGAAGCCTTTCCTGAAACCGCAGCCACTGGCGGTATTATCGAATCAGAACTGGTAGCCATCCCGGCAATGAAGGCCCGGCTGGAAAAAACCTTTCATCAACCGATTGGCGGCGATCTGCTGCTGAAAAAAGACAGTCACCTGCCGATTTCCGGCTCGATTAAGGCCCGCGGCGGCATTTATGAAGTGCTGACGCATGCGGAAAAACTGGCGATCGACGCGGGATTATTAAACACAACCGATGATTATCGTAAGTTGCTAACCCCCGAGTTCAGGGCCTTCTTCAGCCAGTACAGCATCGCCGTTGGCTCCACCGGCAACCTGGGAATGTCGATTGGCATTATGAGCGCACGCATCGGCTTCAAGGTGACGGTACATATGTCCGCCGACGCCAGAGCGTGGAAAAAGGCCAAACTGCGCAGCCACGGCGTAACGGTGGTGGAGTACGAAGAGGATTACGGCGTGGCGGTTGAGCAGGGACGGCAAGCCGCCGAGTCCGACCCGAACTGCTTCTTTATCGATGACGAGAACTCGCGCACCCTGTTCCTCGGCTACTCCGTGGCTGGCGAGCGGCTAAAAGCGCAGTTTGCCCGCGAAGGGCGCGTAGTGGACGCCAGTCATCCTCTGTTTGTTTACCTGCCGTGCGGCGTTGGCGGCGGCCCCGGCGGCGTGGCGTTTGGCCTGAAGCTGGCGTTTGGCGATAGCGTACACTGCTTCTTCGCCGAACCGACCCACTCCCCGTGCATGTTGCTGGGTGTCTATACCGGTCTGCATGACCAGATTTCGGTTCAGGATCTGGGGATTGATAATCTGACCGCCGCAGATGGCCTGGCGGTAGGCCGCGCCTCCGGTTTCGTGGGTCGGGCAATGGAGCGCCTGCTGGATGGGTTCTACTCTCTCGATGACCAGACCATGTACGATATGCTGGGTTGGTTAGCCGAAGAAGAAGGTATTCGCCTGGAGCCATCCGCTCTGGCCGGCATGGCCGGGCCGCAGCGGGTCTGCGCCAGCCAGGCGTATCAGCAGATGTACGGTTTCACCGCTGAGCAGATGCGCAATGCGACCCATCTGGTGTGGGCAACCGGCGGCGGCATGGTGCCGGAAGAGGAGATGGCGCAGTATCTGGCAAAAGGACGGTAAACCTGCAGCAAGGGCAATACGATGGCGACGAAGGCTCTTTCGTCGCCATTTTTTTAGCGCAGCAGATGCATAAGCTCAACCGGCGAACGGTGCTGATTGAGTAGATCGCGCAGAACGCGCATATAGGGAGCGCTCCAGCTATAAAACTGCCGGTATCCCTCACAAAGGGCATTGGAGCCATCCTCCAGACGCAGCTGCGGGCAGCCCCCACCGCATAATCTTAGCCAGGCGCAGCCAGCGCAGGCCGGCCCCGGCGGATTATTAACATACTGCACCGACTCGCCGCGCCAGGCGCGCAGCGTGGCCTCAAACAGCGGCACGACGATACGATTAGCATCTTCTTTGACCCAAATCGCGAATACCGCGCAAAGAAAATCCCCCCACAGACGGGCGTCGGCGGGCTGCAGATGGGGAATAAACTTGATTGCCACTGCCCCCTGGGCGCTCAACTGATGGTAGACGAGCTCGGGGCGTTCACACTCCTGACGATGAATGATCACTTCCTGCACGGGAATATCGCTCGCCAGAGACTGGCAGTTGCCGCAGTGCCGATCGTCACCGTAGTCAGCCTGACATCCTGTCATGTCACATCCTTAATAAACAAAATCACCTGTCGTATATGGGTTACAGCAAACAACAATGACAGGGAAAGTACTGCGAATGCGATCAAAAATTTGTCACGAACCGCCTGCGGCTGAGCAAAATCGCTTTGCTCGACGTTCATCAGATTACGGCTGCGGGTATAGCGCCAAAGGATAATGGCAACGAACGGCAATATGCCCAGCGAGATCCAGAATGGAAGCCCCGCCTGATGCCAGTGGTGCTTAATCGCCAGCGCCAGCAGCGCGCCATAGCCCAGCAGGGTTCGAAACCAGGCCAGCGACGTGCGCTCCGGCTGCAGCCCCGGATCGCGCTCACGACGCGCCCGACGATTATCCGGCATAGAGCACCAGCGCCATCACCACCACGATAACGATGGTCAACAGAATGCTGATCAGCAGCAACGTGCGGGTATAGGGCAAATCCTGCTTAAGGCGCATCGCTTTTTCGTTGCTCAGCCAGCGTAAATAGCCGTATATCGCCAGACCGCCGGCAAACAGGCACAGCAGCAGAGCGAGGATTTCGCGAATCAGCGGCGTGGCGAAATCCGGCGCCAGCTGGTCGAGGCCAACGCCACCGGCCAGAAAGCCGAGAGAAGTGCGGATCCACGCCAGAAAGGTACGTTCATTGGCCAGCGAGAAGCGGTAATCCGGTGCTTCGCCAAGGCGGGATATTTTCATCATAACTCCTTGATGGGTTCCCGATTGCGTAAAATACCGGCGATTCTACCTGAGAGCCAAAGCCGAAGGCATTAATAATCGCCCCATTTCAGAGAAAGTTCAGGCCTGACAGCCGCTTAAAGTCGGGCTATCAGGCCGATGATGGGCGGCCATATCGTGCAAGTTATGGCCCAGCGGGTCCGCGTTTCTACCGGGCAATATCTGACGAGCGCTCTTTGCCCGCGCGTTGAACTCGTCAAAACTTCTGTTTTTTCTCCTCCACCTTCACGCCCCGCGTCGGCAGTCCAGTGTCATAGTCGCGCACGACCGGCGAGTAGCCGTCCTGCGGGCGCGGGCGGAAAGCGCCCATCCAGCGCGGCAGGGCATCCGGCCGCCACGGACGCAAGCTCCATTGATAAGTACGGAACGGGTCGCGGATTTTATCCATATAGTTAAGCAGCGCATCGTGCATTTGACAGCGAACGTCGGCGAAATCGGGGCGATTAATAAGATTATACAGCTCATCCGGGTCGTTTTTCCTGTCGTACAGTTCATCGCTGGTAAACAGGTTAAGCACCAGTTTGTACTCATCCGTCACCCAGCAGCGCACCGGGATAAACCCGCCAAAGCTGTCATGTTCAATCTCATAGCGATTGAATTCCACCATCACCCCGCGCGACGTATCGGCGTTAAGAATATTATCCCCCGGCAGAATATCGGGCTTAGGGATACCCGCCAGCGCCATCATCGTCGGTAGCAGGTCGATATGGCTGACCGGCGCGTCGATCTGCATGGGTACGCCCTGCGGCGGGCGCATGATCAGCGGAATACGAGTGATATCGTCATACATCGCCGCGCCTTTGCTAATGAGCCTATGGGCGCCCATCATCTCGCCGTGATCGGATGTATAAATAACCCAGGTATTGTCCCGCTGCTGTGGCGTTAAGGCGTTAATCACCCGACCAATCTGATCGTCGACAAAGTCGTTGCAGGCAAAGTAGAGCGGATGATGATAGCGCCCATCTTCACCTACCGGGGAGGGCATCGCCTGCGACCACAGGCGATGGTGTTCCGGTTTATCGGCGAGCGAGTCATGAGCCTTTGGCCCAAGATCATAATAAAAGTCCTGGTACTTGCGCAGATACTCTACCGGGCAGGTAAACGGATGGTGCGGCTCATCGTAGGAAACCACCATCAGGAACGGCTCGTCAGCGCGGGCGGGCTGGCGCAGGAAGTCGACCGCCCGGTTGCTGATGCGGTGCGCCCAGGTGAAGGTTTCATCTATCCCATGCTGCAGTAAATCTTCTACGCTGTTCAGGCCGTTACGCCACAGGCCGATCTCTTCCTCAGTCAGCTCTGCGAGGTAATTCGCGCCGTCAAACCAGTAGTCAGCGTCCCACTCGGGCGGGCACTCGCCGGTACCAAAGTAGTCGTGACCATCCAGATGCCACTTGCCGATATAGCAGGTGCGGTAACCCGCATCCTTAAAGTAGCGCCCCATGGTGGAGATATTTTTTCCCGGCGCGACGTTATTGGTCCACGGGCCGGACTGGTTGGCATAGATTCCGGTAAACAGCCCGGCACGTGCCGGGGTGCATACCGGCGAGCAGGTATAGGCGGAATTGAAGCGGATACCTTCGGCGGCCAGACAATCAATATTTTGGGTATTCAGCGGCTTACCGCTGTAACAACCCACCATATTGGTAGCCTGGGTATCGGTCATAATAAACAGGAAATTGGGGCGACTCATGATTTTTCCTTCACATCGATAGCATAGGAAGCTGGAGCGGAGCGGCGTTCCCGCCAGCTGCTGTAAATCAGATAGATAATGACCGCTGCGGTAATGGCGTAGCTCACCGCCGCCAGCCAGCGAGTGCCGTAGCCGCCAAACTCGGCGAGGCCCGCGTAAACGCCGATCATCGCGAACAGAATGCCCACCGAGGCAATTTTCACGTGCCGGTACGGCTGCATATCAACGGCAAACGCATCATGGAATGTAAACGGCGTCGCCCGCGGCTTAATGAAGCCGATAACCAGCATCACCACCACGTTGATGCAGAACGTGCAGGCGAGCACGTAGAGGAAATGGAAATCAAATTTCACCAGGTAATTAATCGTGATGTAGCTAACAATCCCCAGCCCCATCGCTACTTTGGCGGCGATCGCCGGGATACGCGGAAAGAAGAAGCCCATAATGATGATGGTTACCAGCGGCACGTTATAAATACCGTTGAGCTGCTTCATCCAGCTATACAGCCCCTGCGGCGCATTAGCGATCCACGGCGCGACAATCACCGAGATCACCGCAATAAAAAGGCCAAATTTCCGCCCAATGCGCACCAGCTGCTCCGGCTGGGCGTTTTCATTGATGATGCGCCGGTAAATTCCCATGCTGAACAGGGTACTGGCGCTGTTTAAAAAGCCGTTAAAGGTACTGATAACGGCGCCAAACAGAACGGCGCCAAAAAAACCGACCAGCGGAAGCGGCATGACCTTGTTGACCAACGTCGGATAGGCCATATCCGCGCTCGGCAGATCCTGGTAGAGATGAAAGGCAATTAAACCGGGAAGCACCAGAATCAACGGATCGAGCATCTTGAGAACCGCCGTCAGCAGCGCCCCTTTCTGCCCCTCCGCCAGGCTTTTTGACGCCAGGGTACGCTGCACTATCCCCTGATTAGTACACCAGTAGAAGGTGTTCACCAGAATCAGGCCGGTAAACGCCGCGCCAATCGGTAGGGGGTCGCTGCTGCCGCCAATAGAGTTCAGCTTCTCCGCGTGTACCGTCGTCAGCTGCTCGATACCCTGTAAAAAACTCCCCTTCCCCATCGCCATCAGGCCAAAAATCGGTACCATCAGGCCGCCAATCACCAGGCCGATTCCGTTAATGGAATCAGCGATTGCCATCGCGCGCATGCCGCCGATCACCGCGTATAAAATCCCGGCCAGACCGAGCAAAATCACCAGTAACCAGATGGCGGCGCCCTGGGTCAGACCCAGCGATTCACCAATATGAAAAAGGCTATTCAATGCCAGCGCGCCGGAGTAAAGCACGATGGGTAAAAAGCAGATACCGGTGGCGATAAGAAAGCAGAAGTCGATAATAATGCGGGTCGTTTTATCGTACCGCTCTTCCAGAAAGTCCGGGATGGTGGCGATACCGCGCTGCAGATAGCGGGGAAGAAAGATCAGCGCCAGGAAAATCAGCGTCACCGCCGATGTCACCTCCCAGCCCATAACCGACATGCCGCTTTTGTAAGCCTGGCCCGATAATCCCACCAGCTGTTCGGTCGATAAGTTGGTTAACATCAGCGAGGCGGCGATGACCGGCGCTTTCAGCGAACGGCCGGCAAGGAAATAGCCCTGCTGCGAGCCGGTATCCGCTTTTCTTACCTTAAACCAGGTAATGATAGCCACCAGCAATGTAAACCCGACAAAGCTCAAAATTTGTATGGCATTCATCTTAAAGCCCTTATTTGTCATTATATCCCGGCGCTATCCGGTACAGAGGAATAGCGTTTTATCCAGGTAAGGCGATGATTTATATAAAACGAGATGCAATGTATCCCTGCAAGGCTATTTCTTGCTAAATTCACCTCATCAGGTTGCAGGCATCATTGGCCGATGGGAAATTAAAATGAATGGAAAAATACAGATTTCGCATGTAAAAAACGAAACTACGTATAACATTCCGTTAGTTCTGGAAGAAAATGTGATCTCAAGCGGGATTTCACTGCTCTCGCTATGGCATACCCTGGCCGATGAAAGCTACCGGGTCAGCTGGCCGCGCGATAAAAAGAAACCGCTTATCGCCAACTCGTGGGTGGCGATATATACGCTGCAGGGATGTGGTAAAATATATCTCAGAGACCACACTGAAATAACCTTAAACGGTAACTGCGTCATATTCTTAAAACCCATCGAGATCAAATCCTATCACTGCGCCGGATTGGTCTGGGAACAATACTGGATGGAATTTATTCCTACTACGCTGATGCCTATTCCGGTATTACAAATCGGCACTATTTATCACGCCGATATTTTTAATAAGGAACTCAATGAAGTGGCCTTATTGATTGCTGACCGCGATCCGCTAAAGAATAATCTGGCCGTCGCCTACCTCACGAAAATCATTTATCAATGGATTTGCCTGATCGCCGAAAATGGCAAAAAAGATCGTCAACTGCAAAAGCTGGAAAAACTGATTGCCGCTCTACACGCTAATCCGCAAAAGCGCTGGAGCGTAGCCGATATGGCTGATGCTATGCAGTGCAGCGAACCCTGGCTGCGGCGCCTCTTTTTGCGTCATACCGGCAAAACGCCAAAGGAGTATTACCTTAACGCCCAGCTTGAGCTGGCGCAGTCGCTATTAAAGCAGGAGGGGAATACGGTGGGTAAGGTGGCGGAGATGCTGAACTTCTTCGACTCCTTTCATTTTAGCAAGGCGTTTAAACGCCGCTTCGGCTATGCGCCCTCAGCGGTACTAAAAATGAATGACCGGCACCCTATGGATGCCGGTCAGCAGGATTAATGCAGTTCCGGCCAGTACTCTTTATTGGCCGCGATCAGGTCATCAAGAATCGCTTTGGCGACCGATGCGCTCGGCACGGTTTTCGACAGCGCAATCGCCTGCCATAGCTTATGGTAAGAACGCTGTTCCCAGGCATCCACCACCAGTTTTTCCACCGCGACCTGCTGGCTCATCATCCCTTTCTGGAAGTGCGGAATATCGCCAACCGTCAGCGGCTCCGGTCCGTTGTGGCCAACCAGGCACGGAATTTCCACCATCGCATCGGCATCGAAGTTATGAATCGCGCCGTTGTTCGGCACAATCAGCAGCATGCGTTCCTGGGTATTAAAAGCAATTGCCGCCGCCAGATCGACGATATAGGAAGCATGTTCGTCAATTTCCAGATCCCCCGCGGATGAGTTACCGGCCTCAATAATGGCCCGGCAGGCGCTAAAGACGTTTTTCTCGCGATGATCCATCACCTCGTTGGCGCGGGTACGTTCCGGGTTAGAGTGCGCCACGACGTAGTCCGGGAACAAATAATACTTGAGGTAAGTATTGGGCATCGTATCCGGATCCAGCGCCTGCACGTCCTTCGCCTTGGCGAAGGTATCGTTCCAGCTGGCCTCGGTATGCGGGTCGTTTGACGGCGGCACATAGCCGAATTTCGCCACATGTTCGCGCAGTTTCGGCATCAGATCGTTGCCCTGTAAATCTTCAATCGAGGTCCACCAGCCGAAGTGATTCAGACCGTAGTAGCGCACGCGCATCTGTTTGCGGTCCTTAAGACCCACGATTTGCGCCATGCGCCCTTCGATACCGATCGGCATATCGCAGATGTTGAGAATTTTAGCGTTCGGACGCAGGCGACGGGTCGCTTCCGCCACAATTGCCGCCGGGTTGGAGTAGTTCAGCATCCAGGCGTTTGGCGAATATTTTTCCATATAGTCCACCAGTTCCAGAACGCCGCCGATGGAGCGCATACCGTAGGCGATACCGCCAGGACCGCAGGTTTCCTGCCCCAGCACACCGTGACGCAGCGGAATTTTTTCATCTTTTTCACGCATCGGATATTTGCCCACGCGGATATGCGCCATCACGAAATCAACGTCGGTAAAGGCCGCCTGCGGGTCAGTGGTGTAGCTGAACGCGATATCCGGCGCCTGCTCTTTGAGAATGACTTTGCACGCCTCGGCGATGGTCTCCTGACGCGCGCCGTCGTTGTCGTAAAATTTCAACGACCGCAGCGGGAAGCGATCCTGGTTCGCTAACAGCATCAGCACGATGCCCGGGGTGAAGGTACTGCCGCCGCCTGCGATAACAACTGAGAATTTTTTCATGATACTGCCTCCGTCATGGTGGTTTGTTCGGTCTGTAGAGAATCTTTTATCAGGGTTTCCAGCTGGTCGCGGACCTGAGGAACGTGCAGGCCGACGATGACCTGAATTGCGTTGCCGCGGCGGACTACGCCGTGGGCGCCCAGCGCTTTAAAGACGTCGTCGCTTTGGGTCTTCGCCATATCGACCAGCGCAATGCGCAGCCGGGTGGCGCAGTTATTGATGCTCTCGATGTTGCCCGCTCCGCCCAGCGCCTGCAGGAAGCCGGCGGCCTGGCCCAGTTTGGTATCTGTAGCCCCCGCAACGCTGGTTTTGCCGCGCGCGGCCTGGTAATCCGCTTTGCTGTAGAGCTTAATTTCACTCTCTTCACGGCCCGGCGTTTTCAGGTTCAGGCGCAGAATCAGAGTGCGGAAGATAACGAAGTAGATCGCGGTGAAGCATGCGCCAACGCCTATCTGGATAAACATCATCGACGCGTGGTTGTGGAACATCGGGATCCAGTTTTGCGGCAGGAACTGGTCGAGCAGGCCGCCGCCAAAGTTGCCGACCACGCCGCAGATATACATCACCGTCGCCATAGTGGCCGCCAGCACCGCATGGACGGCAAACAGCAGCGGCGAGATAAACAGGAAGGTGAACTCTAACGGCTCGGTTATTCCCACCAGTACGGCGGTCAAGGTGGCAGGAATCAGCAGACCGGCGACTTTCACGCGGTTTTCCGGTGCTGCGGTGTAGTAGAGCGCCAGCGCGATCCCCACGGAACCAAAGACCTTCGAGTTACCGTGCAGCGCGAATCCGCCTTCCGGGAACAGGGTTTTCAGCGCCACGGTACTCTGGCTGAATTCATGTAAATGCTGCGCCCAGTAAACCTGAATACCGCTTTCCACTACCGCCGGGCCGAAAATAAACGGTCCGTAGACGAAGTGGTGTAAACCGGTCGGGATCAGGATACGTTCAAGGAAGATATAGACCCAGACGCCCAGCGCCCCGGCCGAGCGTAAAAAGGCCTGCAGGGATTCGATACCCATCTGCACTTTTGGCCATCCCAACAGCGTCAGCCAGGCGCAGGGAATCATCGCCAGGAAGGCGACAATCACCACAAACGAGGAGCCCTGGAAAATCCCCAGAAACACCGGCAGCGGTTTATCGAAGTAGCGGTTATGCAGGGCGGTCACCAGCCCGGAGATAACGATCGCGCCAATAATGCTGGTATCGAGCGTTTTTATCCCGGCCATCATCGTCAGGCCGCTGCCTGCCGTTGGTTCAACGGAGAAGTCGACGCCGAAGAAGTGGCCCCAGGTCATCCCCATGGCGTTGATGAAATAGTTCCAGGTCATGAAGCTGACCAGTACCGCCAGACAAGCCCGGCCCTGAGCTTGTTTCGCCAGGCCGATCGGCAAACCGACGGCAAAAATCAGCGGCATATTACGAAAGACGGTCCAGCCGCCCTCTTCAATGATGTAAACGATCTGAGCAAACAAACTATCGGGGGCTGTGAGCGCTTCGCCGACGAACATCGGGTTACGCAACATAATGGCGATACCCACCACGATCCCGGCGAAAGGAAAGAGTAAAACCGGGGTAAACATGGCGCCGCCAAAGCGTTGTATTTGACTGAGCATTTGAAAATCCTCATGTAACAACTTATAGGGTGAGTGGCCTTATTGATACCCGGCATGCTCCACGAACAATGGTGAATAATTCAGGGTAACTATTGGTACTGGCCTGGGACGAGAATAGAAATTTGCCCGAGCGGCAACATGCGGCGCCGTTGCGATTCGTGATCGCTTTCATGGTTTTAATTACATCAATGTTGTCTACTTTCTTGTAAAAAATTAGACATGATGAATTATGGCATTTACATCAGCCTGATTAATATTTTCTTTTGCTAAGTATTAATTTGTTTTTTATAGATAATTTTTTATCTGACATGAATGGTGACAACCTTAATAGAGGTCTACTGGTGATCTACAAATCTATCGCCGACAGATTACGTTTACGGCTTAATTCTTCCGATTTCGATATTGGCAGCCCGCTACCGAGCGAAAAAAAGCTGGCGGAAGAGTTCGGCGTTGCGCGCATGACCATCCGCAAAGCCATCGATCTACTGGTCAGCTGGGGACTGGTGGTGCGTCGGCACGGCTCCGGTACCTATGTCGCCCGCAAAGACCTGCATCATGAAACCAGCAATCTAACCGGACTGGCCGAAGTGCTGCGCAAGCACGGCAAAGAGGTGGTCAGCCGGGTATTGGTTTTTGAGGTGATGCCCGCGCCCCCGGCTATCGCCAGCCTGCTGCGGATACAAATTGATGAACGGATCTACTTCTCGCGCCGGGTACGCTATGTCGATGGCAAGCCGCTAATGCTGGAGGACAGCTATATGCCGGTAAAGTTGTTTCGCAATCTGTCGCTGGTGCACCTGGAGGGATCGAAGTTCGATTACATTGAGAAGGAGTGCGGAATAACCATTAGCGGTAACTATGAAACGCTGTCGCCAGTGCTGGCGGACAGGCAGCTGGCGCAGTCGATGAACGTGCCGGAACAGACGCCGCTGCTGCGTATAACCTCCCTTTCCTACAGCGACAGCGGCGAATTTCTTAACTACTCGGTGATGTTCCGTAACGCCAGCGAATATCAGGTGGACTACCATCTGCGGCGCGTCCGGACGGAGCACCCGTTACCCTATCCCCCAGAACAGCACCGCCAGTAGCTGCGGGGTAATAATACGTAAGAACATAACCAGCGGATAAACGGTCGCGTAGGAGAGCGCCGCCGCGCCGCTGGTGGCATGCAGGTTATTGGCAAACGCCAGCGCCGGAGGGTCGGTCATTGAGCCGGCCAGCATCCCGCACAGGGTCAGGTAGTTCATCTTCGCCAGGATGCGCGCCAGAATACCCACCGTCAGCAGCGGTATCGCGGTGATAAAGATGCCGTAGACAATCCAGCTCATCCCGTCGCCTTCAATCAGCGTCGCGACAAAATCGCCGCCGGATTTCAGGCCAACCACCGCGAGGAACAGCACGATGCCCAGTTCGCGCAGCGCAAGGTTAGCGCTGGGCGGCATAAACCAGTACAGCTTACCGATGCTGCCGATACGTCCGAGGATCAGGGCCATAATCAGCGGCCCGCCTGCCAGACCCAGCTTCAGCGCCGCCGGGAATCCCGGAATAAACAGCGGAATGGAGCCCAGCAGCACGCCCAGGCCGATGCCGATAAATACCGGCAGCATCTGCACCTGCTGCAGTTTTTGCTGGGCGTTGCCCAGCTCGGCGGCTACCGCATCAATCGCCTCCGGGCGGCCGACGAGGTTAAGAATATCGCCGAACTGCAGGCTGGCATGGCTGCTGGCGACCAGTTCAACCCCGGCGCGATTGAGCCGCGAGATCACCACATCATAGCGCTGCTTAAAGTGCAGATCGCGAATGCGTTTACCCAATACTTTTTCGTTGGTCACCACCACGCGCTCGACTTTCAGATCGGTACCGCGAGTGGAGAGCGAAGTGGAAACTTCCTTGCCAATCACCAGCTGAGCGTTGTGCAAATCCTCCGGTCGCCCGACCAGGTGCAGCAGGTCCCCAAGCTGAATCAGGGTATTCGGCGCGGGCACCATCAGCATCTCCTCGCGCTTGAGACGCGAGCAGATCAGCTTGTCGCTGTTAAGCATCGGCACATCCTGAATCGCCATATTGTTCAGGTTGGGGTTTTCAACCCGCACGTTGATGGTCTGGAGATGCGCATGGCCATTGCCGCTGTTTTCATCAAATTGCTGAGCCTCTTTCTCAACGTTGATTCGGAAGAACAGCCGGACCAGCCACATGGTCAGCAAAATGCCACAAATACCGAATGGATAGGCCATGGCGTAGCTCATACCCATCTGGTCGACGGCATCAAGCGGCACGCCAAGGTCGCGCAGGATCTGCTGCCCGGCCCCCAGCGCAGGCGTGTTGGTTACCGCACCGGAAAAGATCCCGAGCACCACGGGGAGAGGAATATCGAACAGTTTATGCAGGACCGCGGTAACCAGACCGCCGAGAATCACAATCAGAATGGCGAACAGGTTAAGCCGCAGGCCAGAGACGCGCAGCGAAGCGAAGAAGCCCGGCCCCACCTGGATCCCGATGGTGTACACGAAGAGGATCAGGCCGAATTCCTGAATAAAGTGCAGCATGGGGCTACTGAGCGTAATGCCCGCCTGGTCTACAAAGTGGCCGACGATAATACCGCCAAACAGCACGCCTCCGATACCGAAGCCGACACCGCGCACTTTTACATTGCCGATCCACAATCCGACTACCGCCACCAGCGCCAATACGCTAACGGTCAATGCTATATCACTCATCGTCTCTTCCCTGTGTATAACATTACGCACAATGAGGATTATGACCGGTAGTCACCAGGCTGTATGCCGCCTGGCGCACAATAATCACGGGATCAGCCAACGACCATTTTGTTGAACACAACAAGAAAGGACAAAGTAATGTGTATCACGCACAAAAAAGCCCCGAAAATCGGGGCCTTATAAGTGATTCGCTTAATTAGCTCTGTAACGCAGGGCGCTCGCTGATGGCGATGCGCTGCGGGGCGATCTGTTCCGGCTCGTTGCGGGTCAAATCGATATGCAGCAGGCCGTTGGTAAAGGTTGCCCCGGAGACTTCCATATTTTCGGCGAGCGTGAAGCTCAGGCTAAATGCCTGGTTAACCAGCCCCTGGTGCAGCCATTTGGTCTCTTTTTCCGGCTGCTGCGGCGCGCCTTTTACCGTCAGGCGCGTGCCTTCAAGCTGGATATCCAAATCTTCCTGACGGAAACCGGCCAGCGCAAGGGTAATGCGATAGTGGTTATCGTCACTTTTTTCAATGTTATAAGGCGGGAAGCTCTGGCTTTCACCGGCGGTTTGCAGCGCGTTGGCCAGTTTGTCAAAACCGATCCATTGACGCAGAAGCGGGGATAAATCGTAGTTACGCATAGTCTTTCTCCTTCTAAGAAGCGAGTGGATGTTTGCAAATCCTGCGGATTCGCCTTTGCCCCCTGACGGCGGGCACTGTTTTCAGCAATACCGGGCCGCCTTCGCGGCCCATCAAATTAGTTGATTTCGATACGGCGCGGTTTATTCGCTTCAGGAATAACGCGCTCAAGGTCGATATACAGCAGACCGTTTACCAGGTTGGCGCCGCGAATATGAATATTTTCTGCGAGCTGGAATTTACGCTCAAAGTTGCGCTCAGCGATGCCCTGATACAGGTAGGTACGCTCTTTCTGCTCGCCGGCGTGGGCGCCTTTTACAATAAGCAGATTATCCTGGGCGGTAATTTCCAGTTCGCTCTCGGCAAAACCGGCAACGGCAATCGCGATGCGGTAGTTGTTCTCGTCTACTAACTCAACGTTGTACGGAGGGTAGCCGCCATTGCTCTGGCTTTGATTATTTTCTAACAGATTGAAAAGGCGGTCGAAACCAATAGCAGAACGATACAGCGGGGAGAGATCGAAATTACGCATAATACATAGCTCCTGAAATCAGCGAGAATTATCTGACCTTCCATCATGGACAGGCCGTTATTACCCGGAATACCCATTCGGCGTATTCTCAGGGAGACACATTCCTAAAATGGGTATATCCATGGTCTTTTCAAGGGGAAAAAGGCAAAATTTTTTGCAGTTTGCAGTCTATTGCTTAGACTGGAGTGACAGCACAAAAGGCAAAGTGCGACGCCTGCCACAGTGCGGCGCAATGGCACTATGCATCCATGGAATGGCCCGATATAACCGATAGGTACGCCGTTCTTCAGACTGCTTCCCTGCTGGCCGCATTCTGAATGAGGTTGTACTTCGAAGGTTCTATCAACGCCCGTAACGATGACGGAAGAATGATGAAAAACGGTCTTTTAAAGCTGGTCCTGTTCGGCGGGATAATAAGTTTGGGTGGTTGCTCCAGCGTGATGTCACATACTGGCGGCAAGGAAGGAACCTATCCTGGAACGCGCGCCAGCGCGCAGCTGCTCGGGGATAGCGACGCAAACTGGGGCACGAAATCGCTGGTGGCGTTGGATATGCCGCTCACGGCGGTCATGGACACGCTGCTGCTGCCGTGGGATATGTTCCGTACCGACAGTTCGGTGAAATCGCGCGTGGAAAAGAGCGAGGAAGAGACGCTGGCGACCAATTCCGTGATCCCGCCAGCGCGGATGCCAACCCCCTGATTTAGCGCGCCGTTTCGGTTACCCAGAGCTGGCGGTAACCGTCCACCTCCTCCATCCAGGCAAGCTGTTTGCCGTCTGGCGAAAAGACGATCGCATCGGCCGATGGCGGATGGGCATGCTCATCGGTCAAAAAGTCGATTTCCCCGTTCTGCGCGTCACAGATCGCGATGCGGTTTTCCAGCACAAAGCCCAGCCATTTTCCTGAGGGATGCCAGTTAAACGCCGACTGGATATCGGAGCGGTTGTGGGTCAACTGCCGCAGCCCGTCCCCCCGCGCCGAAATGAGCCACATTTGCACCACGCCAGCCTCATCGCGCATCAGAAAAGCGATGTCCGTTGCCGACGGATTGGCGCGTACCCAATGGCGGGGCGTAGTCACCAGCCCTGGATAACGGCGTTGGTGGGTAAACGTTAAGCGACGCTGAACAACGCTGGCAGGAGGCGCCGGCATCGTGGTTTGCGTTCCTGCCAGCGGCGCATCACCCGCTTGCTTCCAGCCCCGTTCGCTCTCCGGCAGTTCGACAATAAACAGCTCCGGCACTTTGTCGCCATTTATCGCCAGCGTATCGCCAATAAACGCCAGCGCCCCGTTGCCCACCCATCCCTCTTCATAGGCGCGATTAATCTCGTCGCTGCCCGGCGCCGGGGTTGGCGTTGTACGGCTGACCAGCACGCTCCAGTGGCTGCCGCCGTATTCACGTGGATGATCGCCACACGGTACTACCGGGCCATAGGGAACCGCCACGCCAACGTTGCGCAAATCCAGCGCCGGATCGCGTTCATGCAGCACGTGGTCGTTATAGGTAAAGCTGACAAATTCACCGTTCGGACTGAAAATATGCACATGACTGCCGCCGCGCAGCGCGCCGGGAGTATAGGGAGCGGTAATATCCATCGCATCCAGGTTGTGGGTTTCTCCCTGGTACGTCACCACACCGCGACGATGGTGGAAATCGTAATGCCAGCCCTCGTCAGGGTTTTCCGGGCCGTGGATGAAGACATATTTATCTACCGATGGATGAACGGTCACCACACCAACGTATGCGCCTTGTCCGGCACGGTAGAGGATCTCAACGTCTCCCGTATCGACATTCACCCGCTCGATGGTTTCGCCGGTAAAGGAAGCGCCAGAAGGGCGAACGTCAAAGACCAGCCAGCGGCTGTCTGCCGTCCAGGTGCGAGTGTTGGTCAGCTGATGATGACGGGGAGCAAAGGTGACTTGTTTCATAAACATACCCTGATGCGAGACTTTCGCATCAGGGTATCGTATCGGAAAGAATTAGCCTACGCGTTTGACATCCCCCACCAGCAGGATGTAAGAAAGCGCGCCAATCAGCGCAATAACGGAAATATAAACCAGCGCAGGCGCAAAACCATAGTCCTGGGCCAGATAACCCACCACCAGCGGAACGGTGATACCGCCCAGCCCGCCGACGAAATTAAACATACCGCCGGTCAGCCCGATAAGCCGCATCGGCGCAAGCGACGATACCAGCGACCAGGTAATGGAGGCGAAGCCGTTGCCGAAGAAGGCCAGCGCCATCAGGATCATAATCCACACCGGATCGTTGGTGTAGTACGCCCCCATGATGCAGGTCGAGATCAGCAGCCCGCAGATAATTGGCGTTTTACGCGCGGCGCCTAACGAGAAGCCTTTTCGGACCAGCCTGTCCGCCAGCCAGCCGGAAAGCAGCACGCCAACAAAGGCGGCAAGGAACGGCACCGTTGTCATAAAGCCCGCTTTCAGCGCCGTAATCCCCTTTTCCTGGGTCAGATAGTTAGGGAACCAGGTCAGGAAAAACCACAGCGTGGAGGTTACGGCAAACTGCCCGAGGTAAACGCCGATTAGTTTGCGATGGAATACCAGCTTCCAGTCGGCTTTGGTCAGCGGCTGCCGCGCCTCTTTTTTAACGGGCGCATCGCCGTCCACCAGGCCACCGCCGTCGCGAATATAATCCAGTTCGGCTTTGCTGATACTTTTTGTCAGACGCGGCGGCTGATAAACCTTAAACCAAATTAAAGACCATATTATCCCGATAGCGCCGGTAACGATAAAAACCCAGTGCCAGCTCAGCATTTCCTGAATCCAGATTAATAGCGGGGTCAGGAATGCCAGCCCGACAAACTGTCCTGAAGTGTAAAAACCGACGGCTGATGCGCGCTCGTGCTCCGGAAACCAGCTGGTCACCATGCGATTATTAGTGGGAAACGCCGGGGCTTCAAAGATCCCGGTAATCGCGCGCAGACCAATCAACGACATCAGTCCCGTGGCAAATCCCTGCAGTAGCGTCGCCACTGACCAGCCAAAAATAGCGATAAAGTAGGTTAGTCGCGATCCCACGCGGTCAAGGAACCAACCGCCGGGGATCTGGCAAAGCGTATACAGCCACGCGAAGGCGGAAAATACATATCCCATTTCCGCTTTGGTAATACCAAACTCTTCCTGAATATGCGCCGATGCCACGGCAAGGTTGGCGCGATCAACATAACAAATCACCACGGTAATAAAGATCATAATCAGCGTCAAATAACGACGACGCCCGGGTTTTGCAGCTGTAACTGAAATATCCATCGCAATCTGTCTCCAGATTTTGGGCATAGCGAAGCCGCTCACCATGCCCGGTAATTTACAGAGGGTGTGTTTAAAATTTATATTTTTGCTTACGAATGCTCTAAATAGTTCACGTTGCAGGAAGGCGGCAAGATTGCAAATCCCCGGGAGCTTACATTAGTAAGTGACCGGGGTGCGCAATCGCAGCCAACGCACCTGTGGCGTGAAATATGAAGAGCATTTACCATTCCGCGACGCTACCATCCTCATGCCGCCACAACGGATTACGCCAGTCCGGCGCATTTTGACTTAATTCAATTACCCGCGCTTCATCGATCTCTACGCCAAGCCCTGGCTTCATTAATGGTTTAAAGAAGCCGCCTTCCATATTGAAGTCTTCTTTATTTTTTACAAAGTCGAGTAATTCCGCGCCCTTGTTATAGTGAATGCCCATACTTTGTTCCTGGAAGACGGCGTTATAGGAGACAAAATCGACATGCAAACAGGCGGCAAGCGCAATGGGTCCCAGCGGGCAGTGCGGCGCCAACGCCACGTCATAGGCCTCAGCCATTCCAGCGATTTTATAGCACTCGGTAATACCGCCGGCGTGCGACAGGTCGGGTTGCAGAATAGCCAGCCCACCGGCTTCCAGCACGCGTTTAAACTCGAAGCGCGAGAACATGCGTTCGCCCGCCGCAATAGGAATCGAGGTTTGCGCCGCCAGCCGCGGATAGTATTCTGCCTGCTCGGCAAGAACCGGCTCTTCAATAAATAGCGGGCGATATTGCTCCAGCTCTTTGATAAGTACCTTCGCCATCGGCGCGCTCACGCGACCGTGGAAATCGAGGCCAAATTCAATTTCATTGCCGAACGCTTCGCGAATTTGCGCCACGGTATTCACCGCAGCGTCCACCGCACGAGAATTATCGATCAGCCCCAGCTCCTCGCAGCCATTTAATTTAAAGGTATCAAAACCAATTCCGCGCAACTTTTTGATACCGTCAATCACTTCTGCCGGCCGATCGCCGCCAACCCAGCTGTAGGCTTTGATTTTGTCACGTACCAGGCCCCCCATCAGCTGCCAGACCGGGGCATTCAGCACTTTGCCTTTAATATCCCACAGGGCCTGGTCGATACCGGCGATGGCGCTCATTAAAATCGGGCCGCCGCGATAAAAGCCCGCGCGGTACATCACCTGCCACAGGTCGTTAATCTGCGCCGGATCCTGGCCTATCAGATAATCGCCGAGCTCATGCACCGCAGCCTCCACGGTGCGCGCGCGCCCTTCAATCACGGGCTCGCCCCAGCCAATCACGCCTTCGTCGGTTTCAATTTTTAAAAACATCCAGCGCGGGGGTAAACGATACGTGGTGAGTTTGGTTATTTTCATTGCACTGCCTCTCGATACGCTTTAACAAATGCTGCCGCCTGCCGTGCGGTACGCTCTACGGATTGCCCGGCGCGATAGAGATCGCTGCCCAGCCCGGCACCGGTACAACCGGCTTTTAGCCACTGCGCCAGGTTCTCCGGCGTCACGCCGCCCACGGCGAAAACGGGCACCTCCGGCGGCAAAACGGCTTTTAGCGCTTTGATGTAGTCAGGGCCAAAAGCCGAGGAAGGGAATACTTTTAAAGCCTGTGCGCCAGCATCCAGCGCGGTAAAAGCTTCCGTCGCCGTCGCGCATCCGGGACAAACGGTCATGCCGAAGCTCACCGCGCGGCGAATCACCTCTGGCTGAATATTGGGCGTAACGATAAGCCTGCAGCCCATTTCGGCAAGCCTGTCCACACGTTCAGGCTTAAGTACGGTGCCCGCGCCTATCAGCGCTCTGTCGCCATAAGCCTCAACAACGGCGGAAATGCTTTTTTCCCACTGCGGAGAATTGAGCGGGATTTCAACGGCGTCGAAGCCAGCATCAATGACGGCGCCGACATGTTCCAGCGCCTCTTCCGGCGTAATGCCGCGCAGAATAGCGATAAGCGGTAGTTTAGTTTGCCACTGCATGGGCGATGCTCCTTATTCCGGTCTGAAATGCGGTGTCGCCTGACACCACGGTCGTCTGACGGCCGATAGCGCCAAGCGCCTGCTGATAGCGGTCTGCCAGCGCCTCTCCGGCAACGAGGGTGACCTGGCGATCGTGGAAATGGGCGCTCATGGTGGCGACTTCCGCGCCAATCAGCAGGCCGGAGAGAAATTCGCTCACCTGTTCGTGCGGCAGTGAGCCCAGCACGTGCGCAGCGCGTACCTCAAAAAGCTGCGGCAGGATGTCTGGCGAATGCAGGCCGCGCTCAAGCCCGGCGTTAAACGCGTCAGGAGCTGAGACCTGCTCCGGTAACCCGGCGCCGACCAGCGAGTGGCGCAGCAGCAGGTGGTGGAGTTCGCCGGTCATCACCGTGCGAAAGTCGCTAATTTGTTGGCGGTCAGCCTGCACCCATTTGCAGTGGGTGCCGGGCATAACGTAGACGGAGGAAGGAGCTATTGCCCGCGCGCCGAGGAGCTGAGTCTCTTCGCCGCGCATCACATTATGGTTATCGTCGCGAGAGACGCTGAGTCCGGGAATAATCCAGACCTGGTCGCTAACGGCGGTTAATTGTTCGCCAATGGCGGAAAAATGGACGGGAACCGGCAGGTAGGGCGCCGCCTTCCAGCCGACATTACTGCCGACCATTCCCGCCATCACTACCGGGGTAGCGCTGTCGCGCCAGCCCGCGGTTATTTCGCTAAACACCGCTGCGGGGGAGTGTCCGTTCAGGCGCGTAACGCCTGCTTCCGATTGCCTGTTCTCCAGACACTGCTCGCCCTGATAAAGCCAGGCGCGCAGGTTTGTCGATCCCCAGTCAATTGCGATGTAGCGAGATGTCATGTGATTTCCTTTAACCTTCGTGTCGAGCTGGCGATCATGGTGAGCGCCGCCTGCTCCGCCGCTTCGCTGTCCTGATGCCGGATGGCGTCAAACAGCGCCTTATGTTCCTGGAGCGTTTTCGGCATGTTGGCCTCATTGCCCATCCAGGTCCTTTCAAATACCGCCCGCTGTAGCGAGCTGATCGCCACGTTGAGCTGTTGCAGTACCGGGTTATGTACCGACTGCAGCACCGCCTCGTGGTAGCGAATATCCGCTTCGTTAAACGCTTCCCTGTCCTGGTTGTTGGCGATCATGTCGTTGAGCGCTTCTTCTATTTGCGCCAGGTCGCTCGATGTTGCGCGCTCTGCCGCCCAGCGGGCTATCGCCGGTTCAACCAGATTACGTACCTCGCTCATCGCGCTAATCAGCCGCGGGTCGTAATCGCTCTCCAGCACCCACTGTAAAACGTCGGTGTCGAGATAATTCCACTGGTTGCGCGAGGCAACGAATGCGCCGCGATAGCGCTTCATTTCAATCAGTCGCCTGGCCATCAATGACCGGAACACTTCGCGAATGATATTGCGCGAGGTAGCAAACTCCTCACACAGCTCGGCTTCCGCGGGCAGCGCAGAGCCGGGAACGTATTTACCGCTGACAATCTGCTTGCCCAGCGTGATGACGATGCGATCGGTTTTATTGAGAGTCATGGAGAGTCCTTGTGCTCTGGATGTACCTCTCTACTTTACCGCGACAGGCGGATTTGACCGCAACTTTGTAGTACTAACGTGATACCACTCGTCATCGCCATGGGCACAATGTAGTACAATACAAACATGTTGTACTACAATTTAGATCACAAAAACGACAATCAGGCATGAAGATTTTCTGGCGGGGTAAACTCAGGGTATAAAAAAACCCGCGATAAACGCGGGTTTTTCAGAAAACGATTTTTAGTTTAAGACATATTTTTCAATAGCATATGCCACACCGTCTTCCAGATTGGATTTGGTGATAAAGTTTGCCGCTTCTTTGACGGCAGGAATTGCGTTGTCCATCGCCACGCCGACGCCTGCATATTCGATCATTGCAATGTCATTTTCCTGATCGCCAATCGCCATCACCTCTTCCGGCTTGATACCCAGCGTATCGGCCAGCGATTTCACGCCGGTGCCTTTAGTGACGCGTTTATCAAGGATTTCCAGGAAGTAGGGCGCGCTTTTCAGCACGGTGTATTTCTCTTTCACTTCAGCCGGGATGCGGGCGATAGCCTGGTCCAGAATGGCCGGTTCATCGATCATCATCACTTTCAACAGCTGGATGTTGGGATCCATATTTTCGGCTTCGCAGAAGACCAGCGGGATTGTCGCCACGTAGGATTCATGCACCGTGTAATAGCTTACATCGCGGTTAGCGGTATACAGGGTATTACGATCCAGCGCGTGGAAGTGGGAGCCGACATCACGGGCCAGCTGCTCCAGATAGCGATAGTCGTCGTAGCCCAGCGCGGTTTGCGCAACGGTACTGCCGTCGCTTGCCTTCTGTACTAAAGCGCCGTTGTAGGTGATGCAGTAATCTCCCGGCTGCTCCATATGCAGTTCTTTCAGGTAGCTGTGCACGCCTGCGTAAGGTCGTCCGGTTGTTAACACCACGTTGACGCCGCGTTCGCGGGCTGCGGCAATCGCGGTTTTCACCGCAGGAGAGATGGTATGGTCAGGCAGCAGCAGCGTGCCGTCCATATCGATTGCGATTAGTTTAATAGCCATGAAATCCCCGGGTAAGATGAGTCCTTACTCATGCTAACGCGATTAAGCCTACAAAAACAGAGCTACATTACGCAGCGGAACACCCCCTTTTAGGCAGAACCCGGGGACCGGGATCTTACTCGCGGGTCAGAACGATTTTACCAAACGCCCCGCGATCGAGATGTGCAAGCGCCTGTTCAAGCTGGTTAAAACGGTAACGGTGTTCAATCACCGGTTTTAACCCGGTCACGTCAACGGCGCGGACGAAATCTTCCAGCGCACGACGGTGCCCCACACCAATCCCCTGAATCACCGGGGATTTCAGCAACAGTTCGCCAGCCGGTAGCGAGATTTCACTCCCGGCCAGTACGCCAATGACCGATATGCGACCATGAACCGCAACGGCTCGCAGGGAATGTCGCAGATTCTCCCCGCCAACGGTTTCAATAATATGATCGATGCCGCGATCGGCGGTCAGTTCGTAAATTCCTTCCGTCCAATCACTTTTGAGCCGGTTAATCCCATGATCGGCGCCGAGTTGTTTAGCCCGCGCCAGTTTTTCATCACTTCCTGATGTGACAAAAACCTTTGCCCCCTGTGCTTTTGCAATTTGCAAAGCGAATATCGCCACACCGCCCGTCCCCTGTACCAGCACCGATTGCCCGGCGTGTAAATGACCGCGTTCCACCAGCGCGAACCATGCGGTAAGCCCTGCACAAGGGAGCGTGCTGGCCTCTGCATCATCAAGGGTTTCCGGTGCAGCCACCAGCCAGTTTTCATTCACAACCACGTACTCAGCCAGCATGCCCTGGAAGTACCCGCCGGTGGTTTTATAAGGCAAAGTGCGGGCATCTGACGCTGGTCTACCGTCGATCCACTCCGGGAAAAAGGTGGAGATCACCCGAGCGCCGGGTTTGAAACGCGTGACGCCCTCGCCCGTGCTCTCCACCACGCCCGCCATATCAGACGCCGGCGTAAACGGGAAGGAAAGCGCAATAGGCATGGTGCCTTCAATGACCATCTTATCGCGATAGTTGAGCGCAACGGCATTCACCCGCACGCGGACTTCACCCGGGCCCGGCTGCGGAACAGGCGCCTGAATAAGATTGAGGTTCTCACGCCCAAGGGCGTCCATAGACCAGCGTTGCATTGTCTGCGTCATTTTTCACTCCTGCCATCAAATAAGCTTGAAGTGACAGTTTACCGTTGACCATGGGTAACCAGTGGCGATAAGTTTTCCCTCTATTGGTGACTGAAAAGATACAATCCATGACCGATACGCTGAAGGATATTCCGGTTTTTGTGGCCGCCGTTGAGGCGGGAAGTTTTGCTCAGGCCGCAATTCGTTTGCATTTGTCGCGCTCGGCGGTAGGAAAGAGTATCGCTCGGCTTGAAGAGCGGTTGGGGGTACGTCTGTTTCAACGTACGACCCGCAGCCAAAGCCTGACCGACAACGGCGCCCTTTTTTATGAACGTTGTCAGCGCGCGCTGGAGGAAATTCGTGGAGCAGAGTCGCTGCTGGAAACAGGGAAACAGCAGGTTAGTGGCCGCCTGCGCGTGGCCATGCCGGTGCTGTTTGGTCGCCAGTGCGTGGCCCCCCTGCTGATCGAGCTTGCGCAGGAACACCCAGGTCTCGAGCTGGAGATGTCATTCAGCGATCGCGTGGTGGATCTCGTCGAGGAAGGGTTTGATATGGCGGTGCGTAACGGCCCCCTTCAGGACAGCAGCGTTCTGGTCGCCAGAAAGCTGGGAGAACACCGCATGGTGCTGTGCGCCGCGCCGGATTACCTGCTGAAGAAGGGTCTGCCACACAGCGTTGATGATTTACCCCACCATGCGGCCATTAACTATCTGCAAGCAGGCAGAGCGCTATCCTGGCAGCTGATGGATAAAGAAGGAGCCTCGCACACCTTTACTCCCCGTTCATCGCTCAATATGGATGATTTGCAGGCAATCTGCGACGCTGCGCTGGCCGGCCACGGCATTGCATGGCTGCCCTGCTGGATGGCCAGCAAAGAAATTCATCAGGGAAAACTCGTCCCGCTTTTAAAGCAGGCGCCGGATGTGCGCTTCGACGTTCATGCGGTCTGGCAACAGACGCCGCATCTACCGCTGAGGGTGAGAATTGCCGTCGATATGCTCGCCAGCCGTTTACCGTCCGTGATGTCGCTGGATATGCCTGCGCCCACAAAAAAGCCGCGCTAAACGCGCGGCCTGAGTAGGGCTGTAGACGACGATTAAATATCGATGTTCGCCGCTTTGAGGGCGTTCTCTTCGATAAAGGCACGACGCGGTTCAACGGCGTCACCCATCAGGGTGGTGAACAGCTGGTCAGCGGCAATCGCATCCTTCACGGTCACGCGCAGCATGCGGCGGCTATCCGGGTCCATAGTGGTTTCCCACAGCTGATCCGGGTTCATCTCGCCAAGACCTTTATAGCGCTGGATAGAGAGGCCGCGGCGCGACTCTTTCACCAGCCAGTCCAGCGCCTGTTCAAAGCTGGCAACCGGCTGACGGCGTTCGCCGCGCTCAATAAAGGCATCCTCTTCAATCAGACCGCGCAGCGTTTCGCCCAGCGCGCAGATACGGTGGTATTCCGGCCCGGTGACAAACTCATGATCCAGCGGATAATCGGTATCCACGCCGTGGGTACGCACGCGAACGATCGGCTCAAACTGCTGCAGCTCGGCGTTCTCGCGGACATCAAATTTCCACTGGCTGCCGTGCTGCTCTTTCTCATTCAGCTCGCTCACCAGGGCGTTGATCCAGCGCGTCACGGTCTGCTCATTCGCCAGGTCGGCCTCTGCGAGCGTCGGCTGATAGATAAGCTCTTTGAGCAGCGCTTTAGGATAACGACGTTCCATACGCGTAATCATTTTCTGCGTGGCGTTATACTCGGCAACCAGTCTCTCCAGCGGCTCTCCGGCCAGGGCCGGCGCGTTGGCGTTGGTGTGCAGCGTTGCGCCATCCAGCGCGATGGAGATTTGGTACTGATCCATCGCCTCATCGTCTTTAATATACTGTTCTTGCTTGCCTTTCTTCACTTTGTACAGCGGCGGCTGGGCAATATAAACGTGGCCGCGCTCAACGATTTCCGGCATCTGACGGTAGAAGAAGGTCAACAGCAGCGTACGAATGTGCGAGCCGTCGACGTCCGCATCGGTCATGATGATGATGCTGTGGTAGCGCAGTTTATCCGGGTTGTACTCGTCGCGACCAATGCCGCAGCCCAGCGCGGTAATCAGCGTCGCCACTTCCTGCGAAGCGAGCATTTTGTCAAAGCGCGCTTTCTCAACGTTGAGGATTTTCCCCTTCAGCGGCAGAATCGCCTGGTTCTTACGGTTACGCCCCTGCTTAGCAGAGCCGCCCGCAGAGTCCCCTTCCACTAAGTACAGTTCAGAGTGTGCCGGGTCGCGTTCCTGGCAATCCGCCAGTTTGCCCGGCAGGCCAGCCAGGTCCAGCGCGCCTTTACGGCGGGTCATTTCACGCGCGCGGCGCGCGGCTTCACGCGCACGGGCGGCATCGATGATTTTGCCCACTACGATTTTGGCGTCAGACGGGTTTTCCAGCAGGTACTCGTTCAGCAGTTCGTTCATCTGCTGTTCGACCGCCGATTTCACCTCAGAGGAGACCAGCTTGTCTTTGGTCTGCGAGGAGAATTTCGGATCCGGCACCTTCACGGAAACCACGGCAATCAGGCCTTCACGGGCGTCGTCGCCGGTAGCGCTGACTTTCGCTTTTTTGCTGTAGCCTTCTTTATCCATATAGGCGTTCAGGGTACGCGTCATCGCCGCACGGAAGCCCGCCAGGTGAGTACCGCCGTCGCGCTGCGGGATATTGTTGGTAAAGCAGTAGATATTTTCCTGGAACCCGTCGTTCCACTGCAGCGCAACTTCAACGCCGATACCGTCTTTTTCAGTGGAGAAATAGAAAATATTCGGGTGGATCGGCGTTTTGTTTTTGTTCAGATATTCCACAAAGGCTTTGATACCGCCTTCGTAGTGGAAATGATCTTCTTTGCCGTCGCGCTTGTCGCGCAGGCGAATCGACACCCCGGAGTTCAGGAACGACAGCTCGCGCAGGCGTTTTGCCAGAATCTCGTATTCGAATTCGACAACGTTGGTAAAGGTTTCGTAGCTCGGCCAGAAGCGCACCATGGTACCGGTTTTTTCGGTTTCGCCGGTAACCGCCAGCGGAGCCTGCGGCACGCCGTGGGCATAAACCTGACGGTGAATTTTGTTATCGCGCTGAATAACCAGCTCCAGCTTCTGCGACAGGGCGTTAACAACGGAAACGCCTACGCCGTGCAGACCGCCGGAAACTTTATAGGAGTTATCATCGAATTTACCGCCTGCGTGCAGAACGGTCATGATCACTTCCGCCGCCGACACGCCCTCTTCCGGGTGAATACCGGTTGGAATACCGCGGCCGTCATCCTGTACGGAGACGGAGTTATCGCTGTGGATCGTAACAACGATGTCTTTACAGTAACCTGCGAGCGCTTCGTCGATAGCGTTATCCACAACCTCGAATACCATGTGGTGCAGACCGGTGCCGTCATCCGTGTCGCCGATATACATACCCGGGCGCTTACGCACCGCATCCAGCCCTTTCAGGACTTTGATACTGGAGGAGTCATAAGAATTCGACATCAACGTTTCTCGCTCATTTAATCTTAGGTTAATCCGCTATTTTACCCTTTTCCACGGTAAACATCTTCGAATTTTCGTCCGACATGTCTATAACGTGTTCAGCGCTAATGGCGCTGACGAAAACCTGCGACTGCGTGGCTTTTAAACGGCTGGCCAGCAGCCCGCGCCGCGCGTCGTCGAGTTCCGAGGCAAAATCATCTATCAGGTACAGGCAGCGTCGCCCGCTCTCGCGGGTCAAAAACTCACCTTGCGCCAGCCGCAGGGCGCACATCAGCAGCTTAAGCTGCCCGCGCGACAATGTATCCTCTACCGGCGCGCCGTCGGCACGAATGCGGAAATCCGCTTTGTGCGGACCGTGCGCGGTATAGGTTAACATGCGATCGCGTTCGAAATTTCGTTCCAGCACCTCGGCATAATCCGTTTCTTTCTCCCAGCCGCGCTGGAAAGAAAAGGTGAGGGCGAACTCAGGTAAAAACTGCCGACAGGTATCCGCCATATCTTCGACAATAGCGGCGCTATATTCGGCGCGCCAGCGGCTGATTTGCTCCGCCAGCGGGATTAGCTCCAGATCCCATGGCCGCAGCTGGGCATAGCGACTCACCTGACGCAGCGCGGCGTTGCGCTGCTTCACCAGGCGCTTCAGGTTGCTCCAGGCGGTAAAGAATCCGGCTTCGTTGTGGAAGCATCCCCAATCAAGGAACGCTCTTCTGTATTTGGGGCCGCCGTTGAGTAAAGTAAACCCCTCTGGCGTAATCAGCTGCATCGGCATCAGAAGCGCCAGCTCCGCCACTTTATGGCCGTCAGTGCCGTCGATACGAACCTTGCTGTCGCCCTGCTTATCTTTCGTCAGGCCGATGGCGACTTCTCGCTCTTCGCCCTGCAGGCGACCGTGCAGAACAAATGACTCCTGCTCGTGACGAATCACGCGGCCAATCTGCAAGCTACGAAACGCCCGACCGTGGCCGAGCGTATAGATAGCTTCAAGCACGCTGGTTTTGCCGCTGCCGTTAGCGCCAACCAGGAAGTTAAAGCCGGGAGACAAGGCGAGATCCGCATTTTCAATATTGCGGAAGTCTTTGATTAGAAGTCGGGATAGCGACATATCAGCTCATAACCAGGGCGTTATCGGCGCAGTTAGTCTGGTTACGGCCAGCGCGCAGCAACCGGAGCGTACTAAAGTACGTGAGGATTGCGAGCACTGCCCGGAGCCAGAATAACAAGTAAGATAGCCCGATATTTTCTACAGCCTCATAGGCATGACGACGTAGGCTGCGGATTGCGAAGCCGCATCCTCAATCTGCACGCTCGAAACGGAATCCGTCAGGAGAATACGTACGTTCTCACACTTCAGTGCGTTCAGCACATCCAGTACATAGCTGACGTTAAAACCGATTTCCATTTCCGTACCGGCATAGGTAACGTCCAGAATTTCTTCCGCTTCTTCCTGCTCCGGGTTATTGGCGGTGATTTTCAGCTGATTTTCACTGACATACAGGCGCACGCCGCGGAATTTTTCGTTAGAAAGAATCGCCGCCCGGGCAAAGGCCTGCTTGAGAATATCGCAACCGGCGTCCAGATGCTTGTCCGGGTTCTTCGGCAGTACGCGGCGATAGTCAGGGAAGCGACCATCGACCAGCTTCGAAGTAAAGATAAAGTCGCCAACGTGAGCCCGGATGTTGTTGCTGCCGATCTGTACGCGCAGCGGCGTATCGCCGCCATCAAGCATACGCATCAGCTCAATCACGCCTTTACGCGGCACGATCACCGAATGATTGGGCAGGGACTCTTCCAGCGGCATAGAGCAGACCGCCAGGCGGTGGCCATCGGTCGCTACGGTGCGCAGTTCGCTGCCTTCGGTTTCAAACAGCATACCGTTTAAGTAATAGCGAACGTCCTGGTGAGCCATCGAAAACTGCGTCGCCTCAATCAGGCGCTTCATGGTCGCCTGCGGCAGGGTAAACTCAACTTCGCTCTGCCAGTCGTCAAGGTTAGGGAAATCCGCCGCCGGTAGCGTCGAGAGCGAGAAACGGCTGCGCCCGGAACGCACCAGCATACGCTCGCCTTCCAGCTGTACCGCGATCTCCGCGCCTTCAGGCAGGCCGCGGCAGATATCAAAAAATTTACGCGCCGGAACGGTTGTTGCTCCCGCTTCGTGCGGCTGAATCAGCGCAACGCGCGCGACCATTTCCATTTCCAGATCGGTACCGGTCAGCGACAGCGCGCCATCGGTAACCTGAAGGAGCAGGTTGCCAAGAATCGGTAGCGTCGGACGACCACCTAAAGGACCACTCACCTGTTGCAGCGGTTTTAATAAATGTTCACGTTCTACGGTAAATTTCATAGCGTCACGAGGATAATGTTCTGATTAAATTGGAAAAATCTTCTTTGATATCGTGGCTTTCTTCACGCAACTGCTCAATCTTGCGGCAAGCGTGCAGGACGGTGGTATGGTCGCGACCGCCAAACGCATCGCCGATTTCCGGCAGACTGTGGTTGGTCAGCTCTTTTGCCAGCGCCATCGCCATCTGGCGTGGGCGCGCCACCGAACGGGAGCGGCGTTTAGACAGCAGGTCCGCTACCTTAATTTTGTAATACTCCGCCACCGTCTTTTGAATATTGTCGATGGTGACCAGTTTTTCCTGTAAAGCCAACAGATCGCGCAGCGCTTCACGGACGAAGTCGATAGTGATGGCCCGGCCGGTAAAGTTGGCATTGGCGATAACGCGGTTCAGCGCCCCTTCGAGCTCACGTACGTTAGAGCGCAGACGCTTGGCGATAAAGAACGCCACTTCGCCCGGCAGGCGAATGTCGTTTTCATCCGCTTTTTTCATCAGGATCGCCACGCGAGTTTCCAGCTCTGGCGGTTCGATCGCAACCGTCAGACCCCAGCCGAAGCGTGATTTCAGACGATCTTCAACCCCGTTGATCTCCTTCGGATAGCGATCCGAGGTCAGGATGATCTGCTGATTGCCTTCCAGCAGGGCGTTAAAGGTATGGAAAAACTCTTCCTGCGAGCGCTCTTTATTAGCAAAAAACTGGATATCATCGATCAGCAGGGCGTCAACGGAGCGGTAGTAGCGCTTAAATTCTTCAATGGCGTTGTTTTGCAGAGCTTTTACCATGTCCTGCACAAAGCGCTCGGAGTGCATGTAAACCACTTTTGCGTTGGGTTTACGCGCCACAATCCCGTTACCAACCGCGTGTAAAAGGTGAGTTTTACCCAGGCCGGTGCCGCCATAAAGAAACAGCGGGTTATACGCGCCGCCGGGGTTATCCGCTACCTGACGCGCCGCCGCGCGAGCCAGCTGGTTAGATTTACCCTCGACGAAGTTATCAAACGTATGTTTCACATTGACGTTGGAGCGATAGGTCGGTTCTGCCGGCGCCGGCACGTTATCCCAACCTGGACGCACGATAGTCGGGGCAACGCGCGCCGTCTGAACCTGCTGCGCAGGGGCGACCGCGGCGACGCTTACCGCGCCTCTCTGCATCTGAACGGCAGGCTTCGCGCCGACTTCAAAGCGCAGCTGTGGGGCATCCGCACCGCAAAAATCATTGAGGAGTCCATTGATATTATTGAGGTATTTATCCCTTACCCAATCGAGCACAAAACGGTTTGGCGCATACAGTGCCAGCGTGTTATCGCTCAACTCCGCCTGCAAAGGGCGTATCCACATGCTGAATTCTGTGGCTGGTAACTCATCCTGCAATCGGGCAAGACACTGCTGCCAAAGCGAAAGTGACACGGCGGACTCCACTCGAACAAAAATCGATATATAAAGAGAAACTGAAACAATCGTGATTGTTGGCACACGTCGACAAGACCCTGCATAGCCGAAAAGCCCCTGCACAAAAGGGGTGACGTGCGAACCGCTATCTGCGGTTATTACCCGATGCGGATCTCTGGATCCCGATCGGGACCGGGGATCATAGCCTAAACTGAGAAAGAGATCTTGTGTTTCTCAACAGATTCTTCCCGATTTATCCACAGGAAGGATCGAAGCTGGATAAGTGTAATCGATCCTGGCTGGAGTGAAGCACGATTTCAGCCGCATATTGGAAAAATTAATGAGCTACGCGGGTTTTGAGCCTAATCGATCTAACAAAGATCCTTTACGATCCTTGCGCTTTATCCACCAGGTCGTATAATCCCCCACCCGGCGCGTAATGCCCGTTTTCCGCAGCGCGCCATCGCCTGTTTTTTGTGCGGCAAGGTGCGAGAAATAAGGAAAGAGAATTGACTCCGGAGTGTACAATTATTACAATCCGGCCTCTTTAATCACCCACGCTGAGGCGTAGGCCGTTCGAAATTCGTTCGGATTTACGCGAAAGTCAGTGAAATTATTCAAGTTTAGGTAGAAATCGCCATGAAACGCACTTTTCAACCGTCTGTACTGAAGCGCAACCGTTCTCACGGCTTCCGTGCTCGTATGGCTACTAAAAATGGTCGTCAGGTTCTGGCACGTCGTCGTGCTAAAAGCCGCGCTCGTCTGACCGTTTCCAAGTAATAAAGCTAACCCTGAGTGGTTAAGCTCGCATTTCCCAGGGAGTTACGTTTGTTAACTCCCAGTCATTTCACTTTCGTCTTCCAGCAGCCATTACGGGCTGGCACGCCGCAAATCACCATCCTCGGCCGCCAAAATTCGCTGGGGCATCCCCGCATCGGTCTTACCGTCGCCAAAAAAAACGTTAAGCGTGCGCATGAACGCAATCGGATCAAACGTCTGACGCGTGAAAGCTTCCGTTTACGTCAACATGAACTCCCGCCAATGGATTTCGTGGTGGTGGCGAAGAAAGGGGTTGCCGACCTCGATAACCGTGCTCTCTCGGAAGCGTTGGAAAAATTATGGCGCCGCCACTGTCGCCTGGCTCGCGGGTCCTGATAGGCCTGATTCGGGTCTATCAGCGCCTGATTAGTCCGCTACTCGGGCCGCACTGCCGTTTCACGCCAACCTGTTCTCAATACGGAATTGAGGCATTGCGCAGGTTTGGATTGATAAAAGGCAGTTGGTTGACGGTGAAACGCGTATTAAAATGCCACCCTTTACACCCTGGTGGTGACGATCCCGTCCCGCCTGGACCATTTGATACCAGAGAACACTAACGATGGATTCGCAACGCAATCTTCTTATCATCGCTTTGTTGTTCGTGTCTTTCATGATCTGGCAAGCCTGGGAGCAGGATAACAATCCTCAGCCTCAGCAGCAGACCACGCAGACAACGACCACAGCAACGGGTAGCGCCGCCGACCAGGGCGTACCGGCCAGTGGCCAGGGGAAACTGATTACGGTAAAAACCGATGTGCTTGACCTGACCATCAACACCCGCGGTGGTGATGTTGAGCAGGCGCTGCTTCTGGATTATCCGAAAGAGCTGAAGTCAACTGAGCCATTCCAGCTTCTGGAAACTTCGCCGCAGTTTACCTATCAGGCGCAGAGCGGTTTAACCGGTCGTGATGGCCCGGACAATCCGGCAAACGGACCGCGTCCGTTGTATAACGTCGATAAAGATGCGTTTGTGCTGGCTGATGGCCAGAACGAAATCGTCATTCCGCTCACGTACACCGATAAAGCAGGCAACGTATTCACCAAAACCTTCACCCTGAAGCGCGGTGAATATGCGGTGAACGTCGGCTATAGCGTAGAGAACGCCAGCGAAAAACCGCTGGAAATCTCAACCTTTGGCCAGTTGAAGCAAACCGCTAACCTGCCGACGCATCGCGACACCCAGACCGGTGGCCTGACTACCATGCACACCTTCCGTGGCGCGGCGTACTCAACGTCTGAAACGAAGTACGAAAAATATAAATTCGATACTATCGTTGATAACGAAAACCTGAACGTCAGCACCAAAAACGGTTGGGTTGCCATGCTGCAGCAGTACTTTACTACCGCATGGGTTCCGCAGAACAACGGCACTAACAACTTCTATACCGCGAACCTTGGCAACGGTCTTGTGGCTATCGGCTACAAATCTCAGCCGGTTCTGGTCCAGCCGGGTCAAACCGACAAGCTGGAAAGCACCCTGTGGGTCGGCCCGGCCATTCAGGACAAAATGGCCGCCGTTGCGCCGCATCTTGACCTGACCGTCGACTACGGCTGGCTGTGGTTTATCTCTCAGCCGCTGTTCAAGCTGCTGAAATGGATCCACAGCTATCTGGGCAACTGGGGCTTCTCCATCATCGTCATTACCTTTATCGTTCGTGGCATCATGTACCCGCTGACCAAAGCGCAGTACACCTCCATGGCGAAGATGCGTATGCTGCAGCCGAAGATTCAGGCAATGCGCGAGCGTCTGGGCGACGACAAGCAGCGTCAGAGCCAGGAGATGATGGCCCTGTATAAAGCGGAGAAGGTTAACCCACTGGGTGGCTGCTTCCCGCTGATTATCCAGATGCCAATCTTCCTTGCGCTGTACTACATGCTGAGCGCTTCGGTTGAACTGCGTCATGCGCCGTTTATCCTGTGGATCCACGACCTGTCTGCGCAAGACCCGTACTACATCCTGCCGATCATCATGGGCGCGACGATGTTCTTCATTCAGAAGATGTCTCCGACTACCGTGACCGACCCGATGCAGCAGAAGATCATGACCTTTATGCCGGTCATCTTTACGGTGTTCTTCCTGTGGTTCCCGTCTGGTCTGGTGGTTTACTATATCGTCAGCAACCTGGTCACCATTATTCAGCAGCAGCTGATTTACCGTGGTCTGGAGAAGCGTGGTCTGCATAGCCGCGAGAAGAAAAAATCCTGATACTCTTGAATTATTTTGAGTATTTACGGTAACGTTAATGCCAGAGAAGGCGGTCAATAGACCGCCTTTTTTACATCTACATAGAGAGTCACCATGAGCCATAACGACACTATCGTCGCCCAGGCAACCCCACCGGGACGCGGTGGTGTGGGCATCCTGCGCATCTCTGGCCTGAAGGCGCGCGACGTTGCGCAGGCGGTGCTGGGCAAGCTGCCGAAACCGCGCTATGCCGACTACCTGCCGTTTAAAGACAGCGACGGCAGCGCGCTGGATCAGGGTATTGCCCTGTGGTTCCCCGGCCCGAACTCCTTTACTGGTGAAGACGTGCTGGAGCTTCAGGGCCATGGCGGCCCTGTTATTCTCGACCTGCTTCTGAAACGTATTCTGACGCTTCCGGGTCTGCGCATCGCCAGGCCCGGCGAGTTCTCCGAGCGCGCGTTTTTGAACGATAAGCTTGATTTAGCCCAGGCCGAAGCGATTGCTGACCTGATCGACGCCAGCTCCGAGCAGGCGGCTCGTTCAGCGCTGAATTCGCTACAGGGCGCATTCTCTACTCGCGTCAACCATCTGGTGGAAGCGCTGACTCACCTGCGCATCTACGTCGAAGCAGCCATTGATTTTCCGGACGAAGAGATCGACTTCCTCTCCGATGGTAAAATCGAAGCCCAGCTTAACGCGGTTATCGCCGATCTCGACGCCGTGCGCGCCGAGGCGCGCCAGGGCAGCCTGCTGCGCGAAGGGATGAAGGTGGTCATTGCCGGGCGGCCGAACGCCGGGAAATCAAGCCTGCTAAACGCGCTGGCGGGCCGGGAAGCGGCTATCGTCACCGATATTGCCGGAACCACCCGCGACGTTCTGCGCGAGCATATCCACATTGACGGTATGCCGCTGCACATCATTGATACCGCCGGCCTGCGCGATGCGAACGACGAGGTCGAGCGCATCGGCATCGAGCGTGCCTGGCAGGAGATTGAACAAGCCGACCGCGTACTGTTCATGGTCGACGGCACCACCACCGGTGCGACCGATCCGGCGGATATCTGGCCAGATTTTATCGCCCGTCTGCCGAAAAATTTGCCGATTACCGTGGTGCGCAACAAAGCGGATATTACCGGCGAAACGCTGGGGTTGAGCGAAGTAAATGACCACTCACTTGTCCGCCTTTCGGCGCGTACCGGCGAGGGCGTAGACGTGCTGCGCAATCATCTCAAGCAGAGCATGGGTTTTGAGACCAATATGGAAGGCGGCTTTCTGGCGCGCCGTCGCCACCTGCAGGCGCTGTCCGATGCCGCAGAGCATCTGCAGCAGGGTAAAGCGCAGCTGCTGGGCGCCTGGGCTGGCGAGCTGCTGGCGGAAGAGCTGCGCCTGGCCCAGCAGAATCTGAGCGAAATCACCGGCGAGTTTACCTCCGACGACCTGCTGGGGCGCATTTTCTCCAGTTTCTGTATTGGTAAGTAATCTCAGTTTGTGAGCATTGACTAACCCGCCTTAACGTCCTGTTAAAGCGGGTTTATTATTTTCCCTTTACGTCTTCACGGCACAGCGCTTTCTCTATTACCCTTATCGATACCCTCGCTTTACTCGTACCGGATACCACCATGTTGAGTGATTACACCCTGATTGATACCGTGCCTTCTGCGGAAGACTTTTGCCGCCTGCGCATCATTTCTGGTATGTCCTCGCGCCCGCTGGAAGGCGCCCGCGCGGGACTGCCGCATAGCTGCTACGGCGTGCATATCCTCTATGAGGGCGTGCCCGTTGGGATGGGGCGCATCGTCGGCGACGGCGCGCTGAACTTTGAAATCGTCGACGTCGCCGTTGATCCCGCTCATCAGGGAAAAGGGCTTGGTCGCCAGATCATGCAAAAAATTGTCGCCTGGCTGGATGAAAACGCGTTTAAAGGGGCATACGTCTCGCTGGTGGCGGATGTTCCCGAGCTGTACGCAAAATTTGGGTTTTCCAGCGTCAGGCCAGAAAGTGAAGGTATGGCAAAGATCTGGAAATAACGTCGCTGATAAAGAAGCATCCGGGGATGCGGTATCCCGCGGATGCCAGTCGATGCGCTTAACGATTAAATAAAATCGGCAGCGCGAAAAGCGTCCAGCGCGACGCGCTTTTGCTCGCTGGTCATCGGGCGCAGCGGGCGGCGCGGATCGCCGACGTCAATACCGTGCAGCTGCATCGCCAGCTTCCCGGCCGCAACGCCGCCGTACTGAACCAGGACGCGAATAATTGCGATAACCTTATCCATACAGGCAGCAACATCCTGATGGTCTCCCCGGTTAAAGCTGTCGATAAGACGATGATAGAGCGGCGCCGCATAGTTATAAGTACTGCCAACCGCGCCGACGGCGCCGCAGGCCAGGCCTGCCGGTAAAAACTCATCCACGCCGAACGGAATATCGAACTGACGATTGTTGACGCGCAGGCAGCGCTGGAACTCATACATATCCGCGGAGTTAAACTTCATACCGGACAGGTTCGGGATTTTATCCGCTGCCGCGATCAGGAACTGCTCCATATCCAGGCTCAGACCCGACATGCCGGAGTGGTAGTAATAGAAGCCTTTTGACGGCGCGGCGGCGGCGATAATACGGCAATATTCCACCAGATCGTCGACGGTTGACGGTTTGAAGAAGCACGGTCCGATGACCGAGGTGGCAAAAATATCCAGGGTTTCAGCATGGCGGCTGAGCTCCAGCGCATCGGCGATGCTGAGAGCCCCGGTGTGTAGCGTAATGCTTAATTGTCCCTGGCTTGCCGCGACCCAGCGCTCGGCAATTTTTTTACGCTCTTCTACGGAACAGTGGATGCCTTCTCCGGTCGTCCCACAGACGTAAGCACCTTTAACGCCCTGCGCAATCAGATGCTCGGCAATCCGATCGATAACGGGGTAGTTGACTTCGCCGTTGGCATCAAAAGGCGTATGGGGGGCGGCAATAAGACCTGTTAACTTTGTCATGTAATCCTCGAATGGTGTTTTTCTTCTTAAATTAATTAATTTTGAAGTATTACTCCATCCTAGGGGCTAACGATGCCGGTTGCAACAGGTTACCGGCAGGGGAAAAAAACGGGAGTATCAGATTGTGACGAATCGCACTAAATTCGCGCTACTTGAGCATGGACAGAGCATCCATCGTCCGCAGTTTATTCGCGCGGGCGGCTTCCGGGTCTCTCTGCACCAGCAGCGTATAAATGAGATCCAGAACGAAGAGCTGCGCCGTTTTAGTGCCGATAGAGTCACCCTGCAGGCGCCCCTGTCGGTTGCCGTTAATGAGCGTAATATCAGCGACTTTACTCAATGGCGATCCGAGGTTATGCGTTAAGGCGACGGTTGTGGCTCCAGCCTGCCTTGCCAGATCGAGGGCGTGCGCGGTTTCCGGCGAATGTCCGGAGTGGCTGATGCCGATGGCGACATCGCCAACCTTGAGCAGCGCGGCCTGCATATACATAAAGTGATTATTTGTTAAGGCATCGACGCGCAGCCCGATTCGCATCAGCTTATGCTTCATCTCCTCGGCGGTCAGTCCGGAAGCGCCAACGCCAAAGATATAGGCGCAATTACAAGTATGCAGCGCCTCCACGACCCGTTCCACCTGCTCCATATCCAGCAGATTTAGCGTTTCCGAAAGCACGGTCGAGATGGCGCCCTGGAGCTTCAGGCCGATGGTGTGCGCATCGTCGGTTTTCTGAATTTCAGCCTCCAGCAGCGTGCTGTTGTCATCGCTATCGTTCATGGCCAGCTCAATGGCCAGTTCCATTTTGAAGTTCTGAAAACCTTTATAGCCCAGCTGTCGACAGAAACGGATCACCGATGCTTCGCCCGCGTTCACTTCCTCTGAGAGATCGGCAATCGAAAGCTGAGTCACCTTATGCGGGGAAGCGATCACATACTGCGCGATGCTTTTCCCGACGCGGGTCATACTGCTTTGCATCGCCCCCAGGGTATCAAGTATTTTCCCGGCTTTGACCGGCGAAGTCGGAGTCGTCATCTCTTCCCTACTGTTTACGCGATTATCAGGCGCTCATGATGGAGGACAGTTCAGCGCCAGGCAATATGGTTTTTTAAAAAACGCCGTGGTGATGCGGCTATCCCCGGCGCGGCAAAAACATATTACGTTTCATCGCGTGAGTCAGATCGCCTTTTTTCATTCCCCCTCGCCTGTGACCATGATCTTGTTCACATATCTCATGCAAAGCTCTTGTGGTGTTTAACTTCTAAAAAATACATTAATTGGAGTTTAACTTCATTCGGGTGCGCGGCACCCTGCTTTTTTTTGGCCCTACAGCATAAAAACGTTGCTCATCACAGGAGAGCATATGAGTGAAATAATAAGTACCAAACCATGGTATAAGCACCTCAATAAGTCGCAGTGGCGGGCGTTTTCCGCAGCCTGGCTGGGCTATTTACTGGATGGTTTTGATTTCGTTTTAATTGCTCTGGTGCTCACCGAAGTACAAAGCGAATTCCAGCTCACCACGGTACAGGCGGCGAGTATTATCTCGGCGGCGTTTATCTCCCGCTGGTTCGGCGGTTTGCTGCTGGGGGCGATGGGTGACCGCTATGGCCGCCGCCTCGCGATGGTCAGCAGTATTATTCTTTTCTCCGTCGGTACGCTGGCCTGCGGCTTTGCGCCTGGATACACCTCCATGTTTATCGCCCGTATGGTGATTGGAATGGGAATGGCCGGAGAGTACGGCTCCAGCGCCACCTATGTGATTGAAAGCTGGCCAAAACACTTGCGAAATAAAGCCAGCGGCTTCCTGATTTCCGGCTTTTCCGTCGGCGCTGTCGTAGCGGCGCAGGTTTACAGTCTGGTGGTCCCCTTGTGGGGCTGGCGCGCGTTGTTCTTCCTCGGCATTCTGCCGATTATTTTCGCGCTGTGGCTGCGTAAAAATATTCCGGAAACGGAAGACTGGACAGAGCGCCAGACGAAAAAAACGCCGGTGCGGACGATGGTGGATATCCTCTATCGCGGTAAATATCGCGCCATGAATATGCTGATGACGCTGGCCGCAACGGCCGCGCTCTGGTTCTGCTTCGCCGGAAACCTGCACAATCCGCTCGTGGTGATTGCGCTGGCGCTCGTCTGCACCATCATTTTCATCAGCTTTATGGTACAGAGCAGCGGAAAACGTTGGCCGACCGGCGTGATGCTGATGGTTGTCGTTCTGTTCGCCTTTCTCTACTCCTGGCCTATCCAGGCGCTGTTGCCGACCTATCTGAAAACCGAGCTGGCATACGATCCGTCGACGGTCGCGAAGGTGCTCTTCTTTAGCGGATTCGGCGCAGCCGTCGGCTGCATCGTCGGCGGTTTCCTCGGCGACTGGCTGGGCACGCGAAAAGCCTACGTTTACAGCCTGCTGGCATCGCAGGTTCTGATTATTCCGGTCTTCGCCATCGGCGGCTCCAGCCTCTGGGGTCTGGGCATCCTTCTCTTCTTCCAGCAGATGCTGGGTCAGGGGATTGCCGGGATCTTACCGAAATTGATCGGCGGCTACTTCGACACCGACCAGCGCGCTGCCGGTCTGGGTTTCACCTATAACGTAGGCGCCCTGGGCGGGGCGGCTGCACCGGTCCTCGGCGCGCTGGTCGCGCAGCACATGCATCTGGGTACGGCGCTGGGGTCGCTCTCCTTCGGACTGACGTTTGTGGTGATCCTGCTGATTGGTCTGGATATGCCGTCCCGAGTACAGCGCTGGATTCGCCCGGAAGCGCTACGTACCCATGACGCTATTGATGGTAAACCGTTCAGCGGCGCACTGGTTGGTCACGACAAAGCGAACGCTCCGCTTTGCGATAAACACTAAATTCATGCGCCCGGCTCTGTCGGGCGCAAACGGAAGTAAGGGATAGTGCTATGTCTTTATTTGATGATTTGGATAGTAACGTTAAACAATTGGGTGGCCTCATTGTCTCCTGCCAGCCGGTACCGGGTAGCCCGTTAGATAAACCTGAAATCGTCGCGGCTATGGCGCTGGCGGCGGTCAATACGGGGGCGGTCGCAGTACGAATTGAAGGCCTTAACAACCTGAAGGCGACCCGCGAACTGATTTCAGTACCGATTATTGGCATCATCAAGCGCGATCTGCCGGACACGCCGGTGCGTATTACGCCATTTCTGGAAGATGTAGACGCGCTGGCGCAGGCGGGGGCGGATATTATCGCCTTCGACGGTACGGATCGCCCGCGTCCGGTTGGCGTTAAGGCAATGATTGACCGAATTCATCAGCGTGGCTGCGCGGCGATGGCAGACTGCTCCAGCCTGGAGGACGGGACTGAGTGCCACAATCTTGGCGCAGACATTATCGGGACAACGATGTCCGGGTATACCACGGATGCGGTACCTACCGAACCGGATTTCCCGCTAGTGCAGGCGCTGAGCGCCAAAGGATACCGGGTCATTGCCGAAGGCCGATTTAACTCCCCGGCGCTGGCGGCGCAGGCGATAAAGCACGGCGCATGGGCGGTGACCGTCGGCTCAGCGATTACGCGTCTGGAACACATCTGCCAGTGGTACCGCGATGCGCTGACTGAGGCTGCGCTATGACCACGCTGGCAATTGATATCGGCGGCACCAAGCTTGCCGCCGCACTGGTCGATACTCAGCATCGCGTGCTGGAAAAACAGACGCTGTCAACGCCAGCCAGCAAAACGCCGGCGGCGCTAACGGAAGCGTTACGCGAGCTGGTTGCGCCTTTCGCAGGCCGGCCCCGGCAGGTAGCGGTCGCCTCCACGGGCATTATTGGTCACGGCGTTCTGACGGCGTTAAACCCGGATAACCTGGGCGGGCTGGCGCAGTTTCCTCTTAGGGACACGCTGGCGCAGCTAACGGGGCTGCCGTGCCTGGCGGTGAACGATGCGCAGGCGGCAGCCTGGGCCGAATATCACGCTCTGGCTGTCGATGCGAGCGAGATGGTCTTCATCACCATCTCTACCGGCGTGGGCGGCGGTATCGTCTGCCACGGTAAGCTCTTGTCCGGCAAGGAGGGGCTGGCCGGACATATCGGCCATACGCTGGCTGACCCGCACGGCCCGCGCTGCGGCTGCGGGCGTATTGGCTGCGTGGAGGCTATTGCATCCGGAAGGGGGATCGCCGCGCTGGCAACCGACGATCTGCAGGGAATGACGGCCAAAACCATTTTTGCTCTTGCGCAGAGCGGCCATTCCCAGGCGACATCGTTAGTTCACCGTTCGGCGCAAACCATCGCCCGGCTGATTGCCGACATGAAGGCCAGCTATAACTGCCAGTATGCCGTCCTGGGCGGCAGCATAGGGCTGGCGCCCGGCTATATTCCCCTGGTTGAAAGATATCTGGCGCAGGAGCCTGCGGTATATCACACCCCTATTGTAGCCGCACACTATCAGCATGATGCCGGGCTGATTGGCGCGGCGTTGTTAGCAGAGGACAAAGCATTATGATTATCGGCGATATCCATCACCCGGAATGCGCAGGACTATCACCCGTTCTGCTTGAGGCTGTGAGGCTGGCCGTTAAGGCCCAGCCGCAGCAGTGTGAACCCGGGCGTTATGATTTACAGGGCGATGATATTTATATGAACGTCATGCGCTTCGCTACGCAGCCGGCGGAAAGTAAAAAAGCGGAGCTGCACGAAAAATTTATTGATATTCAGATCCTGCTGGAAGGCGAAGAAACAATCCATTATGGCATGGTCGATAGCGCCCGGGAGTGCGAAACATGGCACCACGAGGAGGACTACCGGCTATGTTCAACCATTGCCGACCAGCAGCAGGTAGTGCTGAAGCCCGGTATGTTTGCCATTTTCTTGCCGGGAGAGCCGCATAAGCCGGGCGTGCAGGGCGCAGAGAGCGTTGAGATAAAAAAAGCGGTGATTAAAGTTAATCACGCGCTGCTGGCCTGACAAGCCTCCGCCGCCCGCCAGACCCACTGGCGGGACGGTATCCCCTGAATCAAACCCACCATACCGATTTATCCGGGCATGAAAAGTGTCTCTTGCGTCTCCCGTTTCCTCTCAGGAAAACATTGTTGTCCAAATGGCAACTCGTACTACCGCACGAACCCCACTATGCTTTACGGCAATCTTATGTGAGGGGTTCTATGGCACGCTTTCTTATCTGCAGTTTTGCGCTGGTTCTGCTTTATCCATCCGGCATCGATATGTATCTGGTCGGCCTGCCGCGCATTGCGCAGGATCTGGGGGCCAGTGAAGCGCAGCTGCACATCGCCTTTTCAGTTTACCTGGCAGGAATGGCCGCGGCGATGCTGTTTGCTGGCCGTATAGCCGACAAATCCGGCCGGAAGCCGGTGGCAATTTTCGGCACCGTCGTTTTCCTGCTGGCCTCTCTTCTTTGCTCGCAGGCGCAGGGCAGCGGACATTTCCTGGCCGGGCGTTTTATTCAGGGGATTGGCGCGGGCAGCTGCTACGTGGTCGCCTTTGCGGTATTACGCGATACCCTGGACGATCGCCGCCGGGCAAAAGTGCTTTCACTCCTTAACGGTATTACCTGCATTATTCCGGTTCTGGCCCCGGTAATCGGTCATCTGATTATGCTGAAATTCCCCTGGCAGAGCCTGTTTTATACCATGAGCGGTATGGGGGCTCTGGTGGGATTGCTGTCGATATTTGTGTTGCGGGAAACGCGACCAACATCCGTTCCGCACGCGGCAAAGCAGCAAAATATCGTCCCGGAGTCGCTGCTCAATCGCTTTTTCCTCAGCCGAATCGTGATGACTACTCTGAGCGTGACGGCTATTCTGACCTACGTTAACGTCTCACCGGTGCTGATGATGGAGGTGATGGGCTTCGATCGCGGTACCTATTCCATGACCATGGCGCTTATGGCGCTCGTGAGCATGGTGGTTTCATTTTCGACGCCGTTTGCTCTGACGCTATTTAAACCCCGCACGCTCATGCTGACCTCACAGGCGCTGTTCTTTAGCGCGGGCGTGCTGCTGAGTCTGTCCACCAGCCAGACGGTGACGATGCTGGGGCTGGGACTGATTTGCGCAGGGTTCTCCGCAGGCTTTGGCGTGGCGATGAGTCAGGCCCTCGGGCCATTCACCCTGCGCGCTGGCGTAGCGAGTTCAGTTTTAGGGATAGCTCAGGTTTGCGGCTCTTCTCTGTGGATTTGGCTGGCGGCCATCATCGGACTCAGCGCGATGAATATGCTGATCGGGATACTTATTGCCTGTAGCATAGTGAGCATTGTTCTGATTATGGTCGCCTCTCCGGCGCGGGCCGCGCAACGCTATGAAGAAACCCCTGTCGAGTCTCGATCTTAATCTGCTGCTCTGCCTGCAGCTCTTAACTCAGGAGCTCAGCGTCACCCGCACGGCGAAACGGATGAACGTCTCGCCGTCAGCGGTAAGCAAATCGCTGGCCAAGCTGCGCGCCTGGTTTGACGATCCGCTGTTTGTCAAAACGCCTCTGGGGCTATCGCCCACGCCGCTGATGAGCAGTATGGAGCAGGATCTGGCGGACTGGATGCAGATGGGCAATCAGATCCTTGATAAGCCTCATCACACTATGCCCAGCGGGCTAAAGTTTGAGCTGGCGGCAGAGTCGCCGCTGCTGATGATCCTCCTCAATACGCTTTCGCAGCGGATTTACCAGCGCTATCCTCAGGCGCTGATCCGCCTGCGTAACTGGGATTACGATTCGCTGGATGCGATTATTCGCGGTGAAGTCGATATCGGATTTTGCGGCAGGGAAACACATCCTCGCTCCCGGGAGCAGCTTAGCCTGCTGCCCTGGTATATTGATTTTGAAATCCTGTTTACCGATCTCCCGCAGGTATGGCTGCGCGCCGATCATCCCGCGCTGAGCGAAGAGTGGAATCTGGACACGTTCTTGCGCTATCCGCACATTAATATTTGCTGGGAACAAAGCGACACCTGGGCGCTGGACGATGTCCTGCAGGATCTGGGACATAAACGCACCGTGGCGCTGACCGTTCCGGGTTTTGAGCAGTCGTTATTTATGGCCGCTCAGCCCAATCATACGATGCTGGCCACCGCTCCGCGTTACTGCCAGCGTTACAATCAGCAGCACCACCTGCCGCTGGTTTGCTTACCTCTGCCGCTGGAACCGTCGCAGCTGGAGAAAATACGCGTCCCCTTTACCCTTCTTTGGCATAAGCGCAACAGTTATAACCCGAAGATCGTCTGGCTACGTGAAACGCTCAGGCAGCTCTACGCCGAACCGCTATAGCTCCCGGTTTGCCCCTCTTTGCGCAATAAATTGTAAAATTCACGCAATTTCCCTTTTCAAGAGATGATTTCCACATTTAAACCTGGTAATTCTGAGCGATAATATCATTTGCAGTTTTTATCATTGACCATTAATCACGGAGCGAAGAATGGCAACGCATTTTGCAAGAGGGATACTCAACACCCGGGAGCCGCTATCCACACGCCTGTCAGCGGCCTGTCATCAATCCGCCAGACGCCTGCCTGAGTACCGACAAAGCCGATATCGCGCATCCCGGTCACTCCTCGCAGAACTCCTCTTTATGTTGTACGGCATCAGTGAACTCCCCGAAATTATTGACGAAGAGAATGGAAAACCGGCTTTTCGCGACGAACATCTCCCGCGTTTCTCCATCTCCTATGCCGGAAATATCGTCGGCGTTGCCTTAACCACCGAAGGCGATTGCGGCCTGGATATGGAATTGCCGCACGCTTCCCGCGCGTTACATGCATCGCACGATACGGAGCGTTATGTTTTTAACAGTAATGAGCGAATATGGATTAGCAATCAGCACGATCCTGACGAAGCGCGCGCGCAGCTTGATGCGTTACGCAAAAGCGTGATGAAGCTGACCGGCGAAACCGCCTTGAACCTGCAGCTTCTCCCGGGCTCCGGACGGTTGCGGACAAGCGGGACGCAGTCAATCGAAGCCGTCTGCGACGCCGAAACGGTGCTGGTCTGGTCTATTGCCGCCAGCCCGGATATTGGCCAGCTAAAAGTCTGGGAATATAACGCGAAAGAGGGTTGGCGCAGCCTGCCTGACGCGCAGACCCGTGCTAAAGAACCATCCGCCCGGCTGATGCGCTTCACCAGTTTACCGGTAGAAAAAGCCTTCTCCCTCAACTGACCGGTGTTCCCGGCCATCATGATGCAAAGGAGCAATCATGTCTGATACGTTGAAAGTTGTTACGTTACTCGGAAGTCTGCGCAAAGGCTCTTTTAATGCCATGGTCGCACGTACCCTGCCCGGCATCGCGCCCGCGGGTATGGAAGTTTCCGCGTTACCGTCCATTGGCGATATTCCTCTCTATGATGCCGACGTGCAGCAGGAAGAGGGTTTCCCACAAAGCGTTCAGGATATCGCGCAGCAAATTCGTGAGGCGGATGGCGTGGTTATCGTTACGCCGGAATATAACTACTCGGTGCCCGGCGGCCTGAAAAACGCCATCGACTGGCTGTCTCGTCTCCCGGAACAACCGCTATCCGGCAAGCCGGTTCTGATCCAGACCAGCTCTATGGGGGCCATTGGCGGCGCGCGCTGCCAGTATCATCTGCGTCAGATTCTGGTATTCCTCGATGCGATGGTGATGAATAAGCCCGAGTTTATGGGCGGCGTGATTCAGAATAAAGTGGATCCGCAGGAGGGGAAAGTTGTCGATCAGGGCACGCTCGATCATCTGACCGGGCAGCTTAGCGCTTTTGCCGAGTATATTCAGCGAGTTAAGGCCTGAATAAAAAGGGATGTCACCCCGCCCTCTCCCTCGCGGAGAGGGTGTAAACGCTAAAGCCCTTTTCACAGAAAAGGGCTTACTGTTTATTTCGCGTCAATAAACACAATCTTCAGCACGAACAGCAGTGAAACTACAATAACGCACGGGCTGAGATCGCGCAGCCGGCCGGTGCCAATCTTCATCACGCAATAAGAGATAAAGCCTAAGGCAATACCTTCTGTAATGGAGAAGCTAAACGGCATCATCACGGCGGTAATAAACGCAGGAACGGATTCGGTTAAATCATCCCACTTCACGCGCGCCAGGCTGGACGTCATCAGGACGCCAACGTAAATCAGCGCGCCGGCTGCGGCATAAGGAGGGACCATGCCCGCCAGCGGCGACAGGAAGATCACCAGCAGGAACAAAATGCCCACCACCACGGCGGTTAAGCCGGTACGGCCGCCCACGGAAACCCCAGAGGAAGATTCAATATAGGCAGTGACGGAAGAGGTACCGATAAAAGACCCCGCAACGGAGGATACGCTATCGACAAACAGCGCCTGCTTCATACGCGGGAACTTGCCCTTAGCATCGGCCAGGCCGGCCTTGTCGGTTACGCCGATCAGGGTGCCGGAGGAGTCGAACAGGTTCACCAGCATAAACGAGAAGATCACTCCTGCCAGGCCAAGATTCAGCGAACCTGCCAGGTCAACATGGCCAATGACCGTCGTTACGCTCGGCGGCATGGAAACGATGCCGCTGTAGTGAACGTCACCCAGCATCCAGCCCAGCAAAGTGGTGACCACGATAGAAACCAGCACCGCCGCGTGGATGTTGCGGGAAGCCAGAATAGCAATAATAAAGAAGCCAAGAATACCCAGCAGCACGCTGTGAGACGTCAGGTTGCCGATACTCACCAGGGTTTCCGGGTTGGCGACGATAACGCCCGCGTTTTTCAGGCCCATCATACCGATAAACAGGCCGATACCGCTGGTGATACCAATACGCAGGCTAACCGGGATATTCGCAATCATCCAGTAGCGCACGCGGAAAATCGTCAGCAGGAGCAGGCCAACGGCGCCCCAGAAAATCGCGCCCATCCCGACCTGCCAGGGCAAGCCCATCGCCTGTACCACGACAAAAGCAAAGAAGGCGTTTAGCCCCATCGCCGGCGCCAGGGCCACCGGAAGGTTCGCGAACAGCCCCATCATGATGCTGCCGAATGCAGCAATCAGACAGGTTGTGACGAAAACGGCGCTGGTATCCATACCCGCCACGCCGAGGATCTGTGGGTTAACGAAAACGATGTACACCATCGTCAGAAAGGTGGTGAAACCTGCAATCGCTTCGGTGCGTGCCGTCGTGCCGTGTTCACGCAGTTTGAACACGCGCTCCAGCAGACCCTGGCCAGAAGACTGGCTGGTTTGTTGTTGACTCATTATCGGTTTCCGAACAAAGGAGGGAAAATTCGTCGCTATCCTATACCAAAATGCGACAATAAGGGCGGTTGTGAGATACTTTTTTTCATCGATTTTGCTTATACGGCAACGATTGCGTCTCACAAATCAGCAAGACGAAAACGTTAACTTATTAAAATGGAAACGACATGACCCAACCAGAAGCAGTATTTTTCGACTGTGACGGCACGCTGGTCGACAGCGAGGTGATCTGCTCCCGCGCCTACGTTCACATGTTCAGGGAATTCGGCATTACGCTGGATTTAGAGGAGATTTTTAAGCGCTTCAAGGGCGTAAAGCTGTACGAGATTATCGACACCATTAACGCGGAGTACGGCGTTAATCTGGATAAGGCGACCCTTGAGCCGGTGTACCGCGATGAAGTCGCCCGCCTGTTTGATACCGAACTGGAAGTCATCTCTGGCGCCCAGGCGCTACTGGACGCGGTCAGCGTGCCGATGTGCGTGGTCTCCAACGGTCCGGTGAGCAAAATGCAGCACTCTTTGGGTAAAACCGGAATGCTGCACCATTTTCCCGAGCGTCTTTACAGCGGCTATGATATTCAGCGCTGGAAGCCCGATCCGGCCCTGATGCTGCATGCCGCAAAAGCGATGAACGTTAACGTCGAAAACTGCATTCTGGTTGATGATTCCAGCGCAGGCGCGCAGTCAGGGATTGCCGCCGGAATGGAGGTGTTCTACTTCTGCGCCGATCCGCATAATAAGCCGATCGACCATCCGAAGGTGACGACCTTTACCCGCCTGGAAGAGCTACCTGAACTATGGCAAGCGCGCGGCTGGAATATAACGCGATAAACCCGGAGCGTAGCGCTATCAGGGCGCGTCCCGCCTGCGCTACGCTGAAAGTGGATTACGGTTGTCTCAATTCCGCAGCCGCCGCTTTATCAGCCACTATCACCAGGGATGGATGCAGTTTCAGCACTGATGCCGGAACCCGCTCGCTGACTTCGCCTTCAATCACCTCTTGTAGCGCCCGCGCCTTTGCGGCGCCGCTGACGATAAGCAGCAGGTTTTTCGCCGCCATAACGCTTTTCGGCCCCATCGTGACGTAGCTATCCGGCACCGCAGAGAAGTCGCCGCCCATTTCGCCGTGAGCGACAAGCCCCACCATATCTCCGACGATAGGGACTTCCACCGTCGCATCGTGGAAGCGCGTGGTATTCGGCAAGTTACCGCAAAAATGGCCGTCGGCGCCGAGGCCCATCACCATCAGATCGAGGCCCCCTTCTTCCTGTAACCTCTGGTCGTGATGCATAAAATTTTCATGGCTGAGCTTGTGAATGTTCTCTTCCGGGATCTGAGCGGGAGTGAAAAACAGATTGCGCAAATTGGAAATGGTCACGCCTTCACGATCCTGTCCACGGAATGGGATCTCGTCAAAGTTGTAATAATGGACTTGAGAATAGAACGGTTTACCTTTAATCGCGGCCGTCAGATGTTCATACATTTTTTTCGGCGTACTGCCTGCCGTCACCGCCAGATTCACCCTGCGCGGCGCAGTGATATAGCCCAGAACGTGATGGCTGGCGACCAGGCTCATCTCCGCATAATCTTCCGTCACGATTAATTTCATATTGTCTCCCTCAAGGTATTGAAGATAAGGAGCCAGCAAACTGGCCCCTTAATTTTATTTGAACAACTTCTGAACGAACTCGGCGTAGGCCGGGCGCCAGACGTCCATTTCATGGTTGAGGCCCGGATACTCATGGTAATCAAAGTTGATTTTCTGCTTCTCCAGCTCCGCTTTCAGGCCGGCGATATCTTTACCGGTGACCACGTCTTTCTCACCCACGACGACGGTAAAGTTACGCAGCTGCTTGTTGATCGCCTGCGGCTGGTTTAGCTGTGCTTCAACGCCGGCATCCGGTACCGTCGTTGTCGTTACGCCGCTGAAGGTTGCCAGCCAGCCGAAGCTCTCCAGATGGTTCATTCCGGAGACCAGCGCCTGATAACCGCCCTGCGACAGCCCGGCAAGCGCCCGGCCATCCGCGTCTTTACGCACGTTAAAGCGCTCATCAATCAGCGGAATAATATCGTTCATCAGCTCTTTATCAGCCGCTTTCGCATTCAGCGGATAGAAGGTTTTACGCCGCTCCTGCGGCGGGAAGTTTTCCGCAACCGCTTCAGGAATATCGGTTTCGGTATCCGGCACCACTACCAGCATGGGCTTGATTTTGCCTTCCGCCAGCAGGTTATCCATGATTTGCGGGATACGTCCCTGATCGATAGCCGACAGGCCGCTGTCGCCAAAACCGTGATAGAAGTAGAGCACCGGCAGCGGCTCGCCGCTACCGGTATAGCCTGGCGGCGTCCACACGTAGGCGCGACGCTCAGAATTCAGGGCCTTTGAGTGATAGGTCAAAGTTCGTAGCTCGCCGTGAGCCACCGCGCGATCGTCAAGAATGCTGCCGGGAACCAGAATCAGGCTGGTATTCACCTGTCGCTGCGGTTTTTGATAGCGGCTACCGGTATCGACAGAACGGAATCCGTCGACATCGAAATAATATTCGTAAAGGTTCGGGGTCATCGTTTCGCTTTTCCATGTCCAGATCCCCTGCTCGTCTTTGGTCATATCATGGGAGACGAAGGTATCCGGCGTTGCCCCCGTTACCACGGATACCCGTTTTGCATCCGGGGCAAACAGGCGGAAGGTAATGCTCTTATCGCCGTTAACCTGGGTAATATACTGGCTGACCGGGATCGCCGCGCTCGGGGTGGCCGGGAATGGCGCGGCATGAGCGGTAAACGCAGCGCCTGCCAGCGCCAGAGCGAAGTAAATAGCATGTCGTTTCATCGATATTCCTCTTTAGAATTTGTCCTGACCGGAACCAGCCTTACCACCAGATTTCAGCCTGGGCGCCTACGGCAAACTGGTCATTCTTACCGTCTTCAAAAATGCTGCGAGTATTGCTGTTGGCTGCCTTATCCAGGTCGATATCCTGCGCTTTAATATAAGTCGCATAGAAACGAATTTCCGGGCGGGAGGTCAGCATACTGGTATTCACTTTAAAGGTATGGAACAGGGTGGTTTTGTAGCCGGATTCGTTATATTTCTTGCCGGTGATATCTTTGTTCTGCTGCTTGAAATAGCCCAGCTCAACGCCGGTCTGGTTATATTTATCCCAAATCCAGGCCGGGCGCACAACGGCGCGAATAGACTCAAAATCAGAGTGCGCGCCGGTCTCGTAGCTGTAGACATCATTACCAAAAGAGTAAACGATGGCGTTCGCCAGAATGATGTCATCACTCAAATAGGTTTCTCCCTGAGAGGTCAAACGAACGGCGGTGCCGTTGGTGTGATCGCCATAGTATCTGCCGTTAAAGGTGGTATACGGGCTGGATCCCGCGTAGCGCGAGAAGCTGCTGGCGATGGAGTTATTTGCCAGCAGGAAGGAAAATTCGTTAAATCCGCCGTTATCAAACTTCTGCGTTAACGACGTTCCCGCCATCCAGGTATCTTTCCATTCATAATATCCATTATTACCTTCATTATATTTCTCAGATGAGCTCTGATTGGCCGCGACATAACGACCGCTGACCATCAGTGATGCTTTATCCCAAAGAGGGATCTCTTTATAACGAATATCAATAGTATTGGTGTTAATTTGCTGGCTTTTGGTCAACGTGCGGTTGTAGTCATCGACGTCCTCGCGCACCAGCGCGATATCAAATTTACCCGCGCCCACTTTCCAGTTTTCAAGACCAATGCCTGCTGCGGCATCGGTTCTCTGCGTTTTCCAGTCCAGCATCTGGATTTCAATTTTCGGCGCGCCGTGCTTACCCACCCAGAAATCCGCCTCCGGTGCGAATGGCAGGAAACCTTTGGTATTTACGTACATATCAGAGAACTGCATATAGTTCTCGCCGCCAGCGTTATCGCCAAACCAGCCGGAGGAATACTGCTGCCCGACGTTACCGTCAAGCATCACGATGGCATCAACCCGCTTATTGTCTTCCTGATAGACCCGCTGCTTAAGCTGTAAATCAAACCAGCCAGAGTATTCATTACCGAAACGACCGAGCGAGCCAATCGCCCAGGACTTTGGTGAACCATGAGATGCGGTCCCCCAGCCGGAACGGTAATAGCCGTTATAGCTGAAGCCAATTTCATCCTTCACAAACTTGCTGAAATCCTTCATTGTCATCGAGCTATAAATGGACTCGCCATTCGCCGCGGGCTGTTCGTTTTTCACCAGAACCGCGGCTGGTTTTTCTGCGCCGCCGGCCGGTGCGGGAGCGCTGGCAACCTGCGTAGAAGCACGTTGTGTGTTGGTACCGGACTGCGTATTGGCGATCCAGATTTGATTTCTGGCTTTCTCTTCATCTTTATATTTTTTAAGTTCGGACTGCGTATCTTTAAGCGCCTTTTCCAGAAGCTCAAGGCGCTGTTCGACCGTTAGCGATTCCGCCAGAGCATGCGTCGAATAAGCGAGCGGTGCCATAATAAGTATGGCAGATGTAATCAGATTTTTTTTAAACATAAGTTCCCTTTATATAAACATGAGTGCAATTGAATATCGCGAAAAAATAACAACCTGCGTGAAGGCATGGTGTATTCTCAGACATCCTTGCATCGCATAAAAAAACCTGAAGAAAACTCCCTGTATAAAACAGAGGCGATTTTCTTCAGGTTTTGCCCGCACGGCGGTAACAATCCCATTCATTTACTGCGGGTGGATTATTTGGCAAAAAAAAACCTGACATCCCCCGGTTAACGGTGATGTCAGGTTTTGCCTGCTTACGCAGTAACAATCCAGCGTATTTATTCGGGCCCTGTAACGACAAGTCACCCGATTAATGAACCACATTGTTACGCTATAAAAATTAAACCACAATTGGCGAAATTATTATTTGTGATGAAAATCGCATCAATTTTTGCGAATAAAAAAATAGCCACTGCATTAATCATAACTAATTCTGATATATCCTTATATCAGAATTAGTCTCTGTGATTCATTACTCTTTAGGATCTTTTCCCGCCAGCAGTTTATCCAGCTCGTCGCCGCCAACGTGACGGAAATCCTGACCTTTAACGAAGTAGAAAATATATTCGCAGATATTCTGGCAGCGGTCGCCAATACGCTCAATCGAGCGGGCGCAGAACAGCGCGGTCAGGACGCTGGGAATAGTGCGCGAATCTTCCATCATATAGGTCATCAGCTGGCGCACGATGCCTTCATATTCCTGGTCGACTTTCTTATCTTCACGATAAATCCGCACCGCTTCATCAAGGTCCATACGGGCAAAAGCATCCAGCACATCGTGCAGCATCTGCACGGTATGGCGCCCCAGCGATTCCAGACTCACCAGCAGCGGCTGGTGCTGCTGGGAGAACTTTTCCAGCGCTGTGCGGCAGATTTTATCCGCAACGTCACCGATACGTTCCAGTTCGGCGATGGTTTTGATAATCGCCATCACCAGGCGCAGGTCGCTGGCGGTCGGCTGACGCTTGGCGATGATGCGCACGCAGGCTTCATCGATCGCCACTTCCATCATATTGACCTGCTTATCGCCGTCGATAACGCGCTTTGCCAGTTCGCTGTCCTGGTTATGCATTGCGGTGATAGCATCAGAAAGCTGCTGCTCCACCAGCCCACCCATGGTCATGACCTGGGTGCGGATGTACTCCAGTTCGGCATTGAACTGGCCGGAAATATGTTTATTAAGATTTAGGTTATCCATGGTATCTCCTGATTGCCCAATAGGTTAGAGCCTGATAGCAGAAGGGCAATCAACCGTAGCGGCCAGTAATATAATCTTCAGTTTGCTTCTTAGCGGGCTTGGTAAACAGATCGTCCGTGTTGCTGAATTCAATCAGCTCGCCAAGATACATAAACGCCGTATGGTCGGAGCAACGCGCGGCCTGCTGCATGTTGTGGGTCACGATAACGACGGTGTAATCCTGTTTCAGTTCGGTGATCAGCTCTTCAATACGCCCGGTAGAGATCGGGTCCAGCGCCGAACAGGGCTCATCCAGCAGCAGCACTTCCGGACGAATAGCGATACCGCGCGCGATACACAGACGCTGCTGCTGACCGCCGGAGAGAGAATATCCGCTCTGATGCAGTTTATCTTTGGTTTCATTCCATAATGCGGCTTTGGTCAAAGCCCACTGCACTCGCTCGTCCATATCCGCGCGGGAGAGTTTCTCGAACAGACGCACGCCAAAGGCGATATTGTCATAGATAGACATCGGGAACGGCGTCGGCTTCTGGAATACCATGCCGACTTTGGCACGCAGCAGCGCGATATCCTGGGTATTGGTCAGAATATTATCGCCATCCAGCAGAATTTCACCTTCTGCACGCTGCTCCGGGTACAGCTCAAACATTTTGTTGAACGTACGCAGCAGCGTGGATTTACCGCAGCCTGACGGACCGATAAACGCCGTCACCTGGTTTTTTGTGATATCCAGGTTGATGTTTTTCAGGGCATGGAATTTTCCGTAGTAGAAGTTCAGGTTACGAACTGAAAGCTTACCCGGGGTCGTATTCACCATACTCATCTCGTTCTTTTCCTCGTTCGGCGCCGCGTTTCGCCGCGCCGCAAAAATTAACCGTGTTTATTCTTCGCGAAAATAACGCGCGCCAGAATGTTCAGCAGCAATACGCACAGGGTGATAATCAATACCCCGGCCCATGCCAGTTGCTGCCACTCCGCAAACGGACTCATGGCAAATTTGAAAATCGTTACCGGCAGGTTAGCGATCGGCTGCATCATGTCGGTGCTCCAGAACTGGTTGGAGAGCGCGGTGAACAGCAGCGGCGCCGTTTCCCCGGCGATACGGGCAATGGCCAGCAGGATACCGGTCATAATGCCGGAGACCGATGCTTTCAGGGTGATCGCAGAAATCATTCGCCACTTTGGCGTACCGAGCGCATAGGCCGCTTCGCGCAGGCTATCCGGCACCAGCTTCAGCATATTTTCAGTAGTACGAATCACGATAGGCACCTGCAGCAGCGCCAGCGCAATCACGCCCGCCCAGCCGGAAAAGTGCTGCATTTGCGCAACGACGATGGTGTATACAAACAGACCGACCACAATCGACGGCGCGGAAAGCAGGATGTCGTTAATAAAACGAATGACTTCAGCCAGCCAGGATTTACGGCCATATTCCGCCAGATAAATCCCCGCCAGAATGCCCAGAGGGGTACCGATAACCGTCGACCACAGGATCAACAATCCGCTACCTGCCAGGGCGTTCGCCAGACCGCCGCCCGCCGTATTAGGCGGCGGCGTCATTTCGGTAAACAGCGCCAGGCTCATGCCGTCGATGCCGCGAGTGACGGTGGACATCAGGATCCAGATAAGCCAGAACAGGCCAAACGCCATGGTCGCCATCGATAGCGTCAGGGCGAGGCGGTTTTTCATGCGGCGTTTCGCCTGCATTTTGCGACGGGATTCCGCCAGCTCTGCGGTGGTTTGTAATTCAATCGTCGCCATTAGCGTGCCCCCTCGTTCTTAGCCAGGCGCATGATCATAAACTTTGATGCGGCCAGAACAATAAAGGTGATAACGAACAGAATCAGACCCAGTTCCATCAAGGCTGCAACGTGCAGTCCGGTTTCCGCTTCGGCAAACTCATTCGCCAGCGCGGAGGTGATGCTGTTACCTGGCATATACAGCGAAGCGCTATCGAGCTGGTAGGTGTTGCCGATAATAAAGGTTACCGCCATGGTTTCCCCCAGCGCGCGCCCCAGTCCGAGCATCACCCCGCCAATCACGCCGTTTTTGGTAAAGGGCAGAACGATACGCCAGATAACTTCCCATGTTGTACAACCGATACCGTATGCGGACTCTTTCATCATTACCGGCGTCTGTTCAAAAACGTCACGCATAACGGCAGCGATGTAAGGAATGATCATGATGGCCAGAATGACGCCGGCCGCCAGAATGCCGATACCAAACGCCGGACCCGCAAAGAGCGCGCCAACGAACGGAATGGTCGACAAAACGTTGCCAACCGGCTCCTGAAAGTAAGTCGCAAACAGCGGGGCGAAAATAAACAGACCCCACATGCCGTAAACGATACTGGGGATGGCGGCCAGCAGTTCAATAGCGATACCCAGCGGGCGCTTCAGCCAGGCGGGTGAAAGTTCCGTCAGGAACAGCGCGATACCGAAGCTCACCGGTACGGCGATCAGCAGCGCGATAAATGAGGTGACCAGCGTCCCGTAAATGGGCACCAGGGCGCCGAAAATCTGGTTTGGCGCATCCCACTCTTTGGTCCACAGAAAGGCAAAGCCAAATTTCTCAATGCTTGGCCAGGACGAGATGATAAGGGAGACGATGATGCCGCCAAGCATCAATAGCACAATCAGCGCCGCCAGTTTTACCAGCACGCTGAAAATTATGTCACCCTTTTTCCCCGGAGGGTTAAATGCCGGCTTGGTTGCAGCCATACGTTACTCTTCAGTTTCGGGCCAGAAAAAATCGTAGTTTACTGATCTTTCTGGCAAAGGTAATGCCATACCCTAAATAATTCGAGCTGCAGGCAGGTAGCCAGCTTGTTCACCCTGGTCACATAGCGTATCTATGCTCCCGGGATGAACAAACGCTGCCATCGTCCCTGTAACTCGACGTAAGACGGGTATTAGTACAGCGCTTGACCGCTGCTGTCCTTTACGTTGGTCTTCCATGCTGCGCGAACTTGCTCAACCACGCTATCCGGCAGGGTGGCATAATCCAGCGCATTAGCTTCTTTACCGCCGTTCTTATACGCCCAGTCGAAGAACTTTAGCACTTCAGCGGTTTGCTCTGGCTTGTTGGAAGCCTTGTGAACCAGGATGAAGGTGGTAGAAGTGATCGGCCAGGCATTGTCACCTTTCTGGTTAGTCAGATCCTGTGCAAAGGATTTGCTCCAGTCGATTTCTTTCGCAGCGTTAGCGAAGTTGTCTTCCGTCGGGCTCACCGGCTTGCCATCGGCAGACAGCAGTTTGGTATAAGCGAGGTTGTTCTGTTTCGCGTAGGCATATTCTACGTAGCCGATTGAGCCCGGCAGACGCTGAACGAACGCGGCGATGCCGTCGTTGCCTTTACCGCCCAGCCCGGTCGGCCAGTTAACGGTTGAACCCGCGCCGACTTTAGATTTCCACTCTTCGTTCACCTTCGCCAGGTAGCTGGTGAAAACGAAGGAGGTGCCGGAGCCATCCGCACGGCGAACAACCGCGATGTTCTGAGAAGGCAGCTTCATACCTGGGTTGAGCTTAGCAATCGCTTCGTCATCCCATTTTTTGATTTTGCCCAGGTAGATATCACCCAGCGTTTTACCGTCAAGCACCAGCTCGCCTGATTTCACGCCAGGCAGGTTGATCGCCAGCACCACGCCGCCGATCACGGTCGGGAACTGGAACAGACCTTCCTGAGCCAGTTTGTCGTCAGCCAGAGGGGCATCAGAGGCACCGAAATCTACGGTGTTGGCCGTAATTTGTTTTACGCCGCCAGAGGAGCCGATACCCTGGTAATTGATTTTATTACCCGTTTCCTTGTTATAGGTATCTGCCCATTTGGCATACACCGGCGCGGGGAAAGTTGCGCCAGCGCCAGTCAGGCTTGCTGCTGCAAAAACAGAGAAAGCACTCATCGATAAGGTCGCGGCGACAACTGTTGCGACGGTGGTACGCATAACGTTCATAATGTCTCCTGCTGGATTCGTAAACCATTGTTTCGAAGCTATGGTGAGCAAAATAGGACAAACAGGTGACAGTAAAATGTACGAATTATTACAGTTTTATGACAAGCCAAAAGGCGGGATTTTACGATAAATAAAAACAATACAAATCATATTGTTAATAAAGATAATGAGGAAAATATTGCCGAAAAATTTTATTTTTATGACGGCAAAAAAGCGTCGCAAAAATGACAGACTGTCATAAAGCGGGTGGGATCTCGCCGTTCGCCGCAAATAAAAAGGGCTGCCGGATGGCAGCCCTGTCACGATGTAAAAACCGTTATTCCACGGTCACCGATTTCGCCAGGTTACGCGGCTGATCGACGTCAGTTCCTTTGATCAGCGCGACGTGATAAGCCAGCAGCTGCAGCGGTACAGTATAGAAGATTGGCGCGATCACCTCTTCAACGTGCGGCATCTCAATGATGTGCATATTATCGCTGCTGGTGAAACCCGCATCGCCGTCAGCAAAGACGTACAGCTGGCCGCCGCGGGCGCGAACCTCTTCAATGTTAGATTTCAGCTTTTCCAGCAGTTCGTTGTTCGGCGCGACCACAACCACCGGCATTTCTGCATCAATCAGCGCCAGCGGACCGTGCTTCAGCTCGCCAGCGGCATAGGCTTCCGCGTGAATATAGGAGATCTCTTTCAGCTTCAGCGCCCCTTCAAGGGCAATGGGGTACTGATCGCCACGTCCGAGGAACAGCGCGTGATGTTTATCAGAGAAATTCTCAGCCAGCGCCTCAATGCGCTTGTCCTGCGAGAGCACCTGCTCAATGCGGTTCGGCAGCGCCTGCAGGCCATGCACGATATCGTGTTCAATCGCGGCATCCTGGCCCTTAAGACGCGCCAGTTTCGCCACCAGCATCAGCAGAACGGTCAATTGCGTAGTGAAGGCTTTAGTCGAAGCGACGCCGATTTCCGTCCCGGCATTGGTCATCATCGCCAGATCGGACTCCCGCACCAGTGATGAACCTGGCACGTTACAAATCGCCAGCGAGCCCAGATAGCCCAGCTCTTTAGACAGGCGCAGACCTGCGAGGGTGTCCGCCGTTTCGCCGGACTGCGAGAGGGTGATCATCAGGCTATTGCGACGCACGGCCGATTTACGATAGCGGAACTCAGAAGCGATTTCGACATCACACGGCACACCGGCCAGCGATTCAAACCAGTAACGGGAAACCATTCCTGAGTTGTAGGAGGTACCGCAGGCGATGATCTGAATATGCTCAACCTGAGACAGCAGCTCGTTAGCCTGCGGGCCCAGTTCGCTTAAATCAACTTCACCGTGGCTAATGCGCCCGGAGAGGGTATTTTTGATCGCATTCGGCTGCTCGTAGATCTCTTTCTGCATATAGTGGCGATAGATACCTTTATCGCCTGCATCATACTGCAGACTGGATTCAATATCCGGGCGCAGCACTTCGGCGCCGGATTTATCAAAGATAGTGACCGAACGACGGGTGACTTCCGCAATATCCCCCTCTTCGAGGAAGATAAAGCGGCGGGTAACCGGCAGGAGCGCCAGCTGATCGGAGGCAATGAAGTTTTCTCCCATCCCCAGGCCAATAACCAGCGGGCTGCCCGAACGAGCGGCCAGCAGCGTACCCGGATCGCGGGAATCCATAATCACGGTACCGTAAGCGCCGCGAAGCTGCGGGATAGTCCGCAGAACAGCATCACGCAGGGTGCCGCCTTGTTCCAGCTCCCAGTGAACCAGATGCGCAATAACTTCGGTGTCAGTCTCGGAGGCGAAAATGTAGCCCCGCGACTGCAACAGCTCGCGCAGCGGCTCATGGTTCTCGATAATTCCGTTATGCACGACCACAATATGGTCAGAAACATGCGGATGCGCGTTGCCTTCAGAGGGTTCGCCGTGCGTCGCCCAGCGGGTATGGGCAATTCCCGTCCCACCGTGCAACGGATGTTCCTCCAACGCCTGGGCCAGCATCTGGACTTTCCCAAGGCGACGAACGCGGTTCATATGACCTTCGTTATCGACGACTGCCAGACCGGCGGAGTCATAACCGCGGTATTCCAGACGACGTAAACCTTCGAGAAGGATTTCAGCAATATCACGCTGCGCGACTGCGCCAACAATTCCACACATAGTTTTTCATTCCGATTTTGGCTGTATGCCATACGTTGTCGGTCAACCTGTTTACCCGTTTTTCCGGGCGCCCCGAGCCTTGTAGAGAGTGGGGTTATTTTTATGGGCACTGCCGTGGGGGGAGGATTATTTTATCCCCTCACCCCGCTCTTTCCCCCAAAAGGGCGAAAGAGAAAAGCGTTACTTCTTCTTCACCGGGCGCTGCCAGCCCTGTTTATGAACCTGCGGCACGCGGCTTAAAACTAACTCATCGTCGGCAACGTTGCGCGTTACCGTCGTTCCTGCAGCAATGGTGACTCCCTTGCCGATGGTCACGGGAGCGACCAGCTGGCTGTCCGAACCAACAAACACGTCATCGCCGATCACCGTTTTATGTTTATTTGCGCCATCATAGTTACAGGTGATGGTGCCGGCGCCGATATTGACGTTATCGCCAATCTCAGCGTCTCCGAGGTAGGAAAGATGCCCGGCTTTCGTGCCTCTCCCCAGACGCGCCTTTTTAATTTCGACAAAGTTGCCGACGTGCGCGCCTTCCAGGAGCTCCGCGCCAGGGCGCAGCCGTGCGAATGGCCCGATAGTACAGGCGGCCTCAAGATGAGCATCTTCCACTACGGTATAAGGACTGATCTCGCAGTCATCGCCAATGGTACTGTTCTTGATCACGCAGCCGGAGCCGATCTTCACCCGATTGCCCAGAACAACATGCCCCTCGAGAATAACGTTAGTATCTATTTCGACATCGCGCCCGTGTTTCAGCACGCCGCGCAGGTCAAAACGCGCCGGATCGCGAAGCATTACGCCTGCGAGCAGAAGTGCCTCCGCCTTTTCAGACTGCCAGACGCGTTCCAGGCGGGATAGCTGCAGCCGGTTATTCACGCCTTCCACTTCGCTTAGGCGCTGAGGATGGACTGCCGCGATTTCGCGACCTTCGGCATAGGCCATGGCGATAATATCGGTAATGTAATATTCGCCCTGCACGTTGTTATTGGTCAGCTTAGCCAGCCAGCGTTTGAGATCCGCCCCGTTGGCGACCAGAATTCCGGTATTAATTTCCTGAATCCGACGCTGCTCTTCGCTGGCGTCTTTATGCTCAACAATGCCGGTTACCGCACCGTTATGGCGCGTAATGCGGCCATAGCCGGTCGGATCGTCCAGCTTCACCGTCAGCAAACCGATGCCGCCCTGCGGTTTCGCTTCTCGCAGGCGCTTTAATGTTTCGACGGAAATCAACGGTACATCGCCGTACAGCATGAGGATATCTTCATCATCTTTGAAGAACGGCGCCGCCTGCTGCATGGCGTGGCCGGTACCCAGCTGTTCAGCCTGTAAGATCCAATTTAGCTTATCTTCGTGCAGCGTCTGGCGAAGGAGATCGCCGCCGTGCCCGTAGACCAGATGGACAGCGGAAGCACCTAATTCTTTAGCCGTATCAATGACATGCTGAACCATTGGCTTGCCGGCCAGCGAATGCAGCACCTTGGGAAGATCGGAATACATGCGGGTACCCTTGCCTGCGGCAAGAATCACCACGCTCATCGGACTGTTTGACATACGCATCCTGACTGCTGTTAGAACGAAAAGTAAAAGCCTTTCACGTTGAAATATCTACATATTTTTCATCATGAAACGAGACGGAGATAAAACGCGCAGGCTTCACGCAATACATCATTTTAGGGGGCTATTTTTAGTCAGCGCAAACCCGTTTCGCGCAAAAAAATCATTTTTATGAGGGGGTGGCCAGGCTATCCCTCTGCTTTTGCTGTTTTTTTGGCGGGTAAATAAAGAAAACCCATAAAATAAAACGCAGTTTTAATATTCATTAATTGTGACGTGATAAATAGAAACACCATTTCATTTTCCTGATAATGCCGATTAATAATTACCCAGGAGAAAAGAATGAATAACAAAATACCTTTGGCATTAACCCTTTGCAGTACGATGATCGCGCTACCGCTGCAGGCCAACGAAGGCCCTCAGTGGCGCGCTATCGCCTTCGGGCAATCCACGGACAGCAATTTTTCCTCGAATGTTCTGCCTGAAAAGATTGGCGTCAATGATGTCACTATCGCCGGTAAAAAACTGACGCCGCAGGACGTCGCCGATCTCAGCCAACCCATTACTATTGAAAGCCGGGGAGGTAAAATTGCCAACTCCCACGACGGACTGACCTTCTTTTATACCCAACTTCCGACCAGTCAGAATTTTATCCTGCAGGCAACGGTGACCGTCAATCAGTTTGGCCCGGAAAATGGCGCTCGCCCGGCAGCACAGGAAGGGGCAGGACTGCTGGTGCGCGATGTAATAGGAGTTCCGCGTCAACAGCCGCTGAAGGTCGGTTATGAAGAGTTCCCGGCGGCGTCCAATATGGTGATGAACGCCATTATGACGCAGGATAAAAAAGATCACTCGCATATTAAGCTGCAGGCTATCAGCCGGGAAGGGATAACCCAACCGTGGGGCAATGCGGGGGCATCAATAAAGCGTCAGAGTTATAAAGAAAAAATCGATATACAGCAAACGCCGACGTTCCAGCTCAGGCTGGAACGCACCAACGACGGGTTTATTACTTCCTGGGCAGCGACGGGCAGTGAAAAATGGGTAAGCCAGCAGGTTCCTCACGCCGATCTGATTGCTCAACAGGATAAAGAACATTACTACGTCGGTTTTTTTGCTTCTCGTAACGCTAAAATCACCGTCAGCAACGCCTCGCTCACCACGTCAGCGGCAAATACTGTTCCCTCTGCGCCGTACATCGCTAAAAGCTGGCCGCCGGTCATGCAAATTGCCTCGGGAACAAAAAGCCAGGACAAAAAGTACATCCTACAGGCGCGTACCAATAGTGACGGGCGCATAACCGTTCGCCAGGATGAAGTGGTGATCGGGCAGGATAAAGCCGTGAAAGCCGGTGAGATGTTTACCCAGCCTGCCGTTCTGAAAGATAAAAGCACGTTCGAAGTTACCTTTACGCCGACCACCAGCGCAAAAACGCTGACCCAGACGCTGACGGTGGAACAGAGTGCCAATATCACAGGCAATACGCTCTATGCTGCACCTGAGGGGCAAGCGCAGGCCAAAGGCACGGCAGAGTCGCCGTTGGATTTAGCCTCCGCCGTCGAGCTCGTACCCGCTGGCGGGGAAATTATATTAGCCGCCGGAGACTACCCGCAAACCGTCATCCCTCTGAGCGCCAGCGGCCTGAAAGACAAAACCAAGACCCTGAAAGCCACCGGTAAAGCGGTAATACACGGGCTACTACTGGATGCCAGCTACTGGCATATCAATGGAGTAGAGATTACGGATAAGAGCCTGCGCATACAGGGTAGCCATAACCTGATTGAGAACGTCACCGCCTATCGTAACGATGATACCGGCATTCAAATTTCCTCACCGGCGGATGTTGGACGCCCGCTGTGGGCCAGCTATAACCGGGTGGTGAATTCAGAATCCTTTAGCAACGAAGATCCGGGAAAAATAAACGCCGATGGCTTCGCCGTAAAAATGCGCGTAGGAGAGGGGAACCGGCTGGAAGGCTGTTACTCGCACGATAACATCGACGACGGTTTCGATCTGTTTAATAAGATTGAGGACGGTGCAAACGGCGTTGTGGTGATAGAGAACTCTATTGCCCGCAATAATACCAGCAACGGTTTTAAGCTCGGCGGGGAAGGGCAGCCGGTTGCTCATGAGGTACGTAACAGCATCGCCATCGGGAACCATCTCGACGGTTTCACCGACAACTTCAATCCCGGCAAGCTGGTAGTGGTCAACAACGTCGCGGTGGATAACCAGCGCTTTAACTACCTGTTCCGCCCAAGCCCATACGGCGCGCCGGAAACCCAGGGCACGTTCAGCGAGAACCTTTCCTTACGTAGCCAGCCGGGGAAATATGACGATGCCGTTGTCGGGAATATCGACGATAGCAACTACTTTATCCACGGTGGTAAAAGCATCAACGCTCAAGGAAAAAGCATTAACAGCGCCGATTACCAGACTCTGGCGCTGCCTGACCCGCTAATACGTGAGGCTGACGGCAGCTTCAATACCGGTAACTTCCTCAGCCGTAATTAACCCCGCTATACGTGAAAAACATAAAGGTCGCCCTGGGGCGACCTTTTCACTTTCTGTCTGTTTCACACCGCATGTGTTGTCGTTTTAGTTAGCGGTACAGCGCAAAAACAGCCTGGAAAGTTGACTTCTTAGTGGTTGAACGTACCGAAGGTTACGTTCATAGCACTGAAGAAAGCGACGATTTTATTAAGCAGTTTCATGATCTCTTCCTGGATAGTGATTACGTTTTATGATGCATTTTTTGTGACTTACATCACAAAACAAAGTCTACGCTGCATTCTCCAAACGATCAACAAAAATGAGACATTCATCACAAATTTTTTAAACCATCTTTTTAGTTTTGTTATTTCTGAAACGAAGCCATAAAAAAAGCCAGCCTGGAAACCAGACTGGCTTTTTAACTTTCAAGCCGGTGTTACATCGCTTTTTTGGTCAACTCGATAACGCGCAGTTTAGCGATCGCTTTGGCCAGTTCCGCGGACGCCTGAGCGTAATCCACGTCACCATGAGAGCTCTTAATGTGCTCTTCAGCCTTACGTTTCGCTTCCAGGGCTCGCGCTTCGTCGAGATCCTGGCCACGAATTGCCGTATCAGCCAGAACGGTCGTGCTACCCGGCTGCACTTCAAGAATGCCGCCTGACAGGTAGATAAATTCTTCGTGACCGTGCTGCTTAACGATGCGAATCATACCAGGCTTAATGGCGGTGAGCAGCGGCGCGTGCCCCGGGTAAATACCCAGTTCACCTTCGCTACCCGTTACCTGGATTTTCTCGACCAGACCAGAGAACATTTGTTTCTCTGCGCTGACGACGTCCAGGTGGTAAGTCATTGCCATATCACCCTCCGATTAAGGCGTTAAAGTTTTTTGGCTTTTTCCACGGCTTCGTCGATAGAACCGACCATGTAGAACGCCTGCTCCGGCAGGTGATCGTATTCGCCTTCCATGATGCCTTTAAAGCCACGGATGGTGTCTTTCAGGGAGACGTATTTGCCCGGAGAACCGGTAAATACTTCTGCCACGAAGAACGGCTGGGACAGGAAGCGCTGAATCTTACGTGCGCGAGCTACCACCAGTTTATCTTCTTCAGACAGTTCATCCATACCCAGGATGGCGATAATGTCTTTCAGTTCCTGATAACGCTGCAGGATGGACTGAACGCCACGAGCGGTGTCGTAGTGCTCCTGACCAACAACCAGCGGATCCAGCTGACGGCTGGTGGAGTCCAGCGGGTCAACTGCCGGGTAAATACCCAGAGAAGCGATCTGACGGCTCAGTACCACGGTTGCGTCAAGGTGCGCAAAGGTGGTGGCTGGAGACGGGTCAGTCAAGTCATCCGCAGGTACGTATACCGCCTGTACGGAAGTGATAGAACCCGTTTTGGTGGAGGTGATACGTTCCTGCAGAACGCCCATCTCTTCCGCCAGAGTCGGCTGGTAACCTACCGCTGAAGGCATACGACCCAGCAGTGCGGATACTTCAGTACCGGCCAGGGTGTAACGATAGATGTTATCGACAAACAGCAGAACGTCACGACCTTCGTCACGGAACTTCTCAGCCATGGTCAGGCCGGTCAGCGCAACGCGCAGACGGTTTCCCGGCGGCTCGTTCATCTGGCCATACACCAGGGATACTTTATCGATAACGTTGGAGTCGGTCATTTCGTGGTAGAAGTCGTTACCCTCACGAGTACGTTCACCTACGCCCGCAAACACGGAGTAACCGGAGTGCTCGATCGCGATGTTACGGATCAGCTCCATCATGTTTACGGTTTTACCTACACCCGCACCACCGAACAGACCAACTTTACCGCCCTTCGCAAACGGACACATCAGGTCGATAACTTTGATGCCGGTTTCCAGCAGTTCCTGAGAGTTTGATAACTCTTCGTAGGAAGGCGCTGCGCGGTGAATCGCCCAACGCTCTTCTTCGCCGATGTCGCCTTTCATGTCTACCGGTTGGCCCAGTACGTTCATGATACGACCCAGCGTTGCTTTACCTACCGGGACTTCGATCGGATGCTCGAGGTCTTTGACTTCCAGACCGCGACGCAGACCGTCGGAAGAACCCATGGCGATGGTACGAACAATACCGCCGCCGAGCTGCTGCTGAACTTCCAGCACCAGATTCTCACTACCATTTTGTACCTCAAGAGCCTCGTACACGCGCGGTACGGCATCCTGAGGGAATTCGACGTCGACCACGGCGCCGATTACCTGGACAATTTTTCCAGTAGCCATCTTGAATCCTCTACGAATTAACCTGGTTATACCGCGGATGCTCCACCGACGATCTCGGTGAGTTCCTGAGTAATGCTGGCCTGACGAGCTTTGTTGTATACCAACTGCAGCTCTTTAATCAGGCTGCCGCCATTGTCGGTCGCGGCTTTCATCGCCACCATACGTGCGGCCTGCTCGCTGGCCAGGTTTTCTACCACACCCTGATAAACCTGAGATTCCACATAACGACGCAGCAGGGTATCCAGCAGCGCTTTCGGATCGGGTTCATACAGGTAATCCCAGGATTTACGCTTCAACTCATCATCTTCTGAAGCCGGTAACGGCAGCAGCTGAGTAATGGTTGGAACCTGAGACATGGTGTTAATAAATTTGTTGCTGACAATATACAGCTTGTCCAGACGGCCTTCATCGTAGGCCTGCAACATCACTTTTACCGGACCGATCAGTTCGGACAGGGATGGGTTATCCCCCATACCCGTCACCTGGGCGACAACATTACCGCTAACGGAATTAAAGAAAGACACGCCCTTCGAGCCGATCATTGCGAGTTCGCACTGAACGCCTTTATCGGACCATGCTTTCATTTCCGCCAGCAGCTTTTTGAACAGGTTAATGTTCAAGCCACCACACAGACCACGGTCGGTAGACACCACCAGGTAGCCCACGCGTTTAACGTCGCGTTCTTCCAGGTAAGGGTGCTTATATTCCAGATTACCGTTCGCAAGGTGACCGATCACTTTGCGCATCGTATCTGCATAAGGACGGCTGGCTGCCATGCGCTCCTGCGATTTACGCATTTTGGAAGCGGCGACCATTTCCATCGCTTTAGTGATCTTTTGCGTGTTCTGGACGCTTGCGATCTTACTACGTATCTCTTTTGCGCCGGCCATGAGCTTCTCCTCAATGCCTTGCGGCCTGCCCTAAAGCAAGCCGCCAGACTTTACCAGGATTGGGTTGCTTTGAAGGAATCGAGGATGCCTTTCAGCTTGCCTTCGATTTCGTCGTTATAGCCACCGGACTGGTTGATCTCTTGCATCAACGGAGCGTGATCACGGTCGACGTAAGCCAGCAGAGCAGCTTCAAAGCTACCGATTTTCGCCAGCTCTACATCCGCCAGATAACCACGTTCTGCCGCGAACAGAACCAGAGACTGCTGCGCAACGGACATCGGCGCATACTGTTTCTGTTTCAGCAGTTCAGTTACTTTCTGACCGTGGTCCAGCTGCTTACGGGTTGCATCGTCAAGGTCAGAAGCAAACTGCGAGAACGCCGCCAGTTCGCGATACTGTGCCAGCGCGGTACGAATACCACCGGACAGTTTCTTCATGATCTTGGTCTGAGCTGCACCACCAACACGGGATACGGAGATACCCGGGTTAACCGCAGGACGAATACCGGAGTTGAACAGGTTGGTTTCCAGGAAGATCTGACCATCGGTAATAGAAATTACGTTGGTCGGAACGAACGCAGAAACGTCACCCGCCTGGGTTTCGATAATCGGCAGAGCGGTCAGAGAACCGGTTTTACCTTTCACTTCACCTTTGGTGAAAGCTTCAACGTATTCGACGTTAACACGTGCAGCACGCTCCAGCAGACGAGAGTGGAGGTAGAATACGTCGCCCGGGAATGCTTCACGTCCAGGCGGACGGCGGAGCAGCAGGGAAATCTGACGGTAAGCAACGGCCTGTTTAGACAGGTCATCATAAATGATCAGCGCATCTTCACCGCGGTCACGGAAGTATTCCCCCATTGCGCAACCGGCATACGGAGCCAGGTATTGCAGCGCGGCGGATTCAGATGCGGTTGCAACCACAACGATGGTGTTAGACAGCGCGCCGTGTTCTTCCAGTTTACGCACCACGTTAGAAATGGTGGACGCTTTCTGGCCGATTGCCACGTAGACGCACTTGATGCCGGAATCACGCTGGTTGATGATGGCGTCGATTGCCAGAGCGGTTTTACCGGTCTGACGGTCGCCGATGATCAGTTCACGCTGACCACGACCGATTGGGATCATGGCATCAACGGATTTATAACCGGTCTGCACCGGCTGATCGACGGACTGACGTTCGATTACGCCCGGAGCGATAGCTTCAACGGCAGAGAAGCCGTCGTGCTCCAGCGGACCTTTACCATCAATCGGTGCACCCAGGGTGTTAACCACACGTCCCAGCAGGCCGCGGCCAACCGGAACTTCAAGGATACGGCCAGTACATTTAACCTTCATGCCTTCGGCGAGGTCAGCGTACGGACCCATCACAACCGCACCAACGGAGTCGCGCTCCAGGTTCAGTGCGATAGCGTAACGGTTACCCGGCAGAGCGATCATCTCACCCTGCATACAATCGGCCAGGCCGTGAATGCGGATAACACCGTCACTTACAGAAACGATAGTACCTTCGTTATGAGCCTCGCTCACAACATTGAACTGAGCAATGCGCTGCTTGATCAGTTCGCTGATTTCGGTGGAATTCAGTTGCATGCTCCAGTCCCCTTAAGACTGCAAGACGTCTGCAAGGCGTTCAAGACGGCCGCGTACGCTGCCATCAATGACCATATCACCCGCACGGATGATAACGCCTGCCATTACAGACTTATCGATTTTGCAATTCAGCTTAACTTTGCGTGACAGACGTTTTTCCATCGCGCTGGTGATTTTCGCAAGCTGTTCTTCGCTCATCTGAGCGGCAGAAATAACTTCTACCTCTGCGGTTGCCTCACTGGCAGCGCGCAGGTGAATGAACTGCTCAAGAACATCAGGGAGCGCATTCAGACGACCATTTTCAGCCATTACCCGAATCAGGTTTTGACCGTTTTCGTCCAGTTGCTCACCACAAACCGCGATAAACGCATCAGAGAGCGTTTCCGGCGCCAGCGCGCCAGAGAGTAGCTCTGCCATTTGTTCGTTTTTAGTCACTTCAGCGGCAAACGCCAGCATATCCTGCCAGCGCTCTACGCTTTGGTGTTCGACGGCAAAGTCAAAAGCTGCTTTGGCGTAGGGGCGAGCTACCGTTACAAATTCAGACATCAGCCCCTCCCTCCTTACAGTTCAGCGACAAGTTTATCCACGATGTCGCTGTTAGCAGCTTCATCCACGGAACGTTCGATGATCTTCTCGGCGCCAGCAACAGCCAGGATAGCGACCTGCTTACGCAGCTCCTCGCGAGCACGTTTACGTTCGGCATCGATTTCAGCCTGCGCCTGTGCGACGATTTTAGTGCGTTCCTGTTCTGCTTCAGCTTTGGCTTCGTCCAGAATCTGAGAGCGACGCTTGTTCGCCTGCTCGATGATTACCTGGGCTTCCGCTTTCGCTTTTTTCAGCTGGTCGGTCGCGTTGGCCTGTGCAAGGTCCAAATCTTTCTTAGCGCGTTCTGCAGAAGCTAAACCGTCAGAAATTTCTTTCTGGCGCTTTTCGATGGCAGCCATTAACGGCGGCCATACATACTTCATGCAGAACCATACGAAGATAACAAACGCGATGGCCTGGCCGAGGATTGTTGCGTTCATGTTCACAGCACAATACCTCTTAAAAAATAACTCTGTGGCTTAGGTTTCTTTCGAACAACTTACTACGCGACGGCGAACATCACGTACAGACCCAGACCTACAGCGATCATCGGGATAGCATCCACCAGACCCATAACGATAAAGAACTGAGTACGCAGCAGAGGAATCAGATCCGGTTGACGCGCTGCGCCTTCCAGGAATTTACCCCCGAGGATGCCGATACCGATCGCAGCACCGATTGCCGCCAGACCCATCATCACAGCGGCAGCCATGTACAGCAGATCCATATTCAGGTTTTCCATGACAGTCTCCAGTTTGTTTCAGTTAAAACGTAGTATGTTGGTAAAAAATCAATGCTCTTCAGATGCCATCGACAGATAGACGATCGTCAGAACCATGAAGATGAAGGCTTGCAGCGTAATAATCAGGATGTGGAAAATGGCCCACGGCACATTCAGAACCCACTGTGACCACCACGGCAACAGACCAGCAATCAGAATGAAAATCAGCTCACCGGCATACATGTTGCCGAACAGTCGCAGACCCAGAGATACAGGTTTAGACAGCAGGCTTACCCCCTCAAGGATTAAGTTGACAGGAATGAACGCCCAGTGATTGAACGGCTGCAGGGTCAGTTCTTTAACGAACCCGCCCACGCCTTTCATTTTGATGCTGTAGAAAAGAATCAGGATAAACACGCCAAGTGCCATCGACAGGGTGATGTTGACGTCCGCAGACGGAACCACGCGCAGTGCTGGCAGGCCGAAAATGTGTTCACCGATGTATGGCAACAGGTCGATAGGCAGCAGGTCCATCAGGTTCATCAGGAATACCCAAACGAACACGGTGAGGGCCAGCGGAGCGATAACCTTGCTCTTGCCGTGGTACATGTCTTTAACGCTGCCATGGACGAAGCCGATGATCATCTCGATAAAGGTCTGGAATTTTCCCGGTACGCCGCTGGTCGCCTTTTTGGCTACGCTACGGAACATAAGCAGGAACAACAGACCAAGCACCACCGAGAAGAACATGGAGTCAATGTTGAGCGTCCAGAAGGTGGCCGGGGGGTTATGCGGATCCACCAGCGAGAAAGTACGCAGGTCCAGCTGAAGGTTATTCAGATGGTGTCCTATGTATTCCTGCGGCGTCATATTTTCTGAAGCCATGATGCCTTTTACCCTTTGTTGTTAATTACAGCTGGCGCCAGAACTTGTACCACCAGCACCAAAACCCACGTCACTATCAGCGGCAAAAACACCACTTTGAAAACCGCCAGCGCCACCGCCAGAAGGGCGAAGGTCAACAACACCTTGAAAGCTTCGCCGAGAGCGAAGGTCCAGGCCACTCGGCCTTTAGCAGGTGTATGCGCCTGATGACGCCAGGCAAAAATCATAAAAATCATATTTGGCAAAAGAACCGCCAAACCTCCGCTAACGGCGGAGATGCCCCAGAAAGGGTCTTTGAGGCTGAACAGCAGTCCACTTGCTATTACCGCCAGTAACTGAATAAACAGAAGCTTACGAGCAACGTTTCGACTCAAGAGCGACACTGACATCACGTATTTACTCCTGCTCCCTTCGAGGTATGTCGCGTGTCGTATAAAACGTCCTTTAAGACGAAGAGTCAAGCATCAAAAAGCGGACAAATTATACGGTGACGCCCCGTGATTTCAAACAATAAGTAGCAAAATAGTGAATAAATGTTTAATTATTTTCCGACTGACAACTTTTCATGCATTTCACCAATCTGTGAGCCGTCATGCAAAACTGCAAATACCGCGAAAACACGGCTATTAAAGCGTGCATCAGATCACATAATAAACATTTTTCGTGAAATCGAATTAATTCTGTACATAAAACTCAATTTTTTATCCAATTGATATTCAACATAAAAAGTGGGTATTCTTTCTAAAACAATCCCATATACAATAAAAACCTTTTATTGACATTCATAATAAAAATTTAACATCAGTATAAAGTGCAAGCAGCGAGATTTTTAGCGTACTGATATTTTCAATGTTGACTATTCTCCTGGTAAAGCAACAGCGCAAAGTTAACCGAAAGAAAAACCATGGTAAAGACAAGGTTAAATCTTGTCCGATACTACCCTGCCGTGACTTTTATTTTTGTAACATGCACAACCCGGCTTTTTTTCACATTTTTTGATAAAAATTAAATCATTTTTGGCTGGATCACCACAAGGTGACGCTCACCATCCAGCTGAGGAACATGCAGTTCGAAAACATCACTAATGGCAAACCCTTCCGGAAGATTGGCCATTTCATCTTCTTGCGCTAACCCTTTGAGCGCATAGAAGTGACCGTCCTGCGCCGGTAAATGATGGCACCAGCTCACCATATCATTCAGCGACGCAAAAGCGCGGCTGATCACGCCATCAAACGGCGGTTCAGCCGGAAACGTTTCCACGCGGCTTTGTACCGGCGTGATGTTATCCAGTTTTAACTCATGCTGGACCTGTCGCAGGAAACGTACTCGTTTACCGAGGCTATCCAGCAGGGTGAAATGAGATTCAGGGCGTACGATAGCCAGCGGAATCCCCGGCAGACCCGGTCCGGTACCCACATCGATAAAACGCGTTCCTTTAAGGAATGGCGCAACAACAATGCTATCGAGAATGTGGCGTACCAGCATCTCATCCGGATCGCGAACCGAGGTCAGGTTATAGGCCTTATTCCACTTATCCAGCATGCCTACATAGGCGACCAGCTGATTTTTCTGGTGATCGGTAAGTGAAATACCCGCTTCATCAAGCAGACGAGAAAGTTTGTTGATCACGTTCGGTACCTGTTTAAAAACAATGAGCCCGGAGGCGACGCGCTTACCGGGCTGGATATAAACCAGGCGGATATCTTATGCGCTATCCGCCAAATGTATCGTTCAGGGAAAGTCAGGCGCTACGGCGCAGCATTCCCTGCTTTTTCAACCACACCAGCAAAATCGAGATTGCCGCAGGCGTAATGCCGGAAATACGCGATGCTTGCCCTATTGAAGACGGCTTGTGGTCGTTCAACTTAGCAATGACTTCGTTCGACAGCCCATTCACCTGGCGATAATCAAGCGTGGCAGGCAGCAACGTGTTTTCATTGCGCTGCTGTTTCTCAATCTCATCCTGCTGGCGCGCGATGTAGCCTTCGTATTTTACCTGAATCTCAACCTGTTCCGCGGCCTGCTTGTCTTCAAGACCCGGCGAGAATGGCGACATTTTCACCAGCTGTTCGTAGGTCATTTCCGGACGACGGAGCAAATCTTCACCGTTAGCTTCGCGAGACAAAGGCGCCGTCAGCTGTGCGTTAACTTCAGCGGCACTTTCCGCCAGCGGATTTACCCAGCTGGATTTCAGGCGCTGACGTTCACGTTCAATACTCTCAAGCTTCTCGTTGAAACGCGCCCAGCGTTCATCATCTACCAGACCCAGTTCACGGCCTTGCTCAGTCAGGCGCAGATCGGCATTGTCTTCACGCAGCATCAGGCGGTATTCCGCACGTGAAGTAAACATGCGGTACGGCTCTTTGGTACCGAGCGTACACAGATCGTCCACCAGAACGCCAAGGTAGGCCTGGGAGCGACCCGGCGCCCATCCCTCTTTTTCGGCAGAGAAGCGGGCTGCGTTCAGGCCTGCCAGCAGGCCCTGAGCGGCCGCTTCTTCATAACCGGTAGTGCCGTTAATCTGGCCTGCAAAGAACAGGCCATGGATAAATTTACTTTCCAGCGTTGGTTTCAGGTCACGCGGATCGAAGAAATCGTACTCGATAGCGTAGCCGGGGCGAACGATTTTTGCATTTTCCATCCCCTGCATTGAGCGGACGATTTGCATCTGGACATCAAACGGCAGGCTGGTGGAGATGCCATTTGGATAAATTTCGTTCGACGTCAGTCCTTCCGGCTCGAGGAAGATCTGATGCTGATTACGATCGGCAAAACGCATCACCTTGTCTTCGATCGAAGGACAGTAGCGAGGGCCGATCCCTTCAATCACGCCGGCATACATCGGGCTACGATCGAGGTTATTGCGGATCACGTCGTGGGTTTTCTCGTTGGTATGCGTGACATAGCATGGTACCTGACGCGGGTGCTGGGAAGCATTCCCCATAAACGAGAAAACCGGCATTGGATCGTCGCCGTGCTGCTGAGCCAGAACGCTGAAATCAATGGTCCGCGCATCAATACGCGGTGGGGTACCGGTTTTCAGGCGGCTGACGCGTAGCGGCAGTTCACGTAAACGGCGGGACAGCGGGATCGACGGAGGATCGCCTGCGCGACCGCCGCTGTAGTTATCGAGTCCGATATGGATCTTACCGTCGAGGAATGTCCCTACGGTCAGCACTACCGCTTTGGCGCGGAATTTAAGCCCCATCTGGGTAACAGCACCCACCACGCGATCGTTCTCAACAATCAGATCTTCAACGGCCTGCTGGAAGATCATCAAATTAGGCTGATTCTCCAGGGCCGTGCGTACGGCTTGCCGATAAAGCACGCGATCGGCCTGAGCGCGAGTCGCCCGTACGGCTGGGCCTTTGCTGGCGTTTAGTATCCTAAACTGGATACCGGCATGGTCAATGGCCTTCGCCATCAGGCCGCCAAGCGCATCCACTTCTTTTACCAGGTGTCCTTTCCCAATGCCGCCAATTGCCGGGTTGCAGCTCATTTGCCCCAGCGTGTCGATATTGTGTGTCAAAAGCAGAGTCTGTTGACCCATTCGCGCTGCAGCCATTGCGGCCTCAGTGCCTGCATGACCCCCGCCAATGATGATGACGTCAAAAGGATCCTGATAAAACATGGTGGTATGCCTCGCATAAAGCGGTTTGAAAATGGATTGAAGCCCGGGCCGTGGATTCTACTCAACTTTCGTCTTTCGAGAAAGCGCCGGGATCCTGAGTATTAAAAAGAAGATCTTTTATTTAGAGATCTGTTTTATTGTGATCTCTTATTAGGATCGGCTTGTCTTGTGGATAAGTCGGATCCACGATTTAAGATCAATCGTTTAAGAAGGATCGCTTTCTGTGAATGATCGGTGATCCTGGTCCGTATAAGCTGGGATCAAAATGAAGGGTTATACACAGCACAAAAATCAGTCTACGGTTATACTTTGGATAACTACCGGTTGATCCAAGCTTTTAAGCATAGTTATCCACAGAAGAAAGTATGATCTTTACAATTCTCAGAGCAATTTTTGCCAGGATCCCAGCCAGACCTCAGCCGGATCTTCCGGAATTTCATGTTCGAGGACGTTAATTTTTAGCGTTTCGCCAATCTGTTTTGCCCCGCAGGCCTTCAGCGCCGACTCCAGCTTATCAATCGCTCCGCAGAAGGTGTCATATTCACGACTACCGATACCGACTGCGCCAAAATGGACCGCAGAAAGGTCGATCTGCTTTTCCTGAAGCGCTTCATAAAAAGGCAGCAGGTTATCGGGAATGTCGCCGGCGCCATGAGTAGAAGAGATAACCAGCCAGATCCCTTCCGCCTGTAGATCGTCAATCAGCGGGCCGTGCTGAATAGTCGTGCTGTGACCAGCCTCTTCCAGCTTTTCCGCCAGATGTTCTGACACATATTCTGCGCTACCCAGCGTACTGCCGCTGATAAGAGTTATCTCTGCCATGATCGCCCGCTCCACTTTTCCAGAGTGGCGTATTGTACGCTGTGAGCGAGCTGGGATCTACCTGTGGAAAAATGTGGGATTAAATAGTCCGTTCACGGGCGGATGGTACGCATGATCGGGTTTTGCAGCACGATCAGCGTTTCGGTGGACTGAATTTCATCAATTGTTTGGATCTTGTTGATAAGTACATGCTGGAGCGCATCGATCGATCGGCACATGACTTTTATAAAGATACTGTAGTGCCCGGTGGTGTAATACGCTTCGGTAACCTCATCCAGACTGTTTAACCTCGCCAGCGCCGAGGGATAGTCTTTGGCGCTTTTCAGAATGATGCCGATAAAACATCCCACATCGTAGCCCAGCTGCTTTGGGCTCACGTCAATGCGTGCGCCAGTGATAATTCCGGCCTGCTTCATCTTCTCCACGCGAACGTGAATGGTTCCCGGACTGACGCCAAACTGTTTTGCCAGTTCAGCATAAGCGGTGCGCGCGTTGGCCATTAAGGCCTCAAGGATGCCTCGGTCCAGATTGTCGATCTGATAATTTTCCATAGGTTTTTCTTATGAAGTTTGACGAATCTTTCTATTTTAGCCTCAAATTTTAATGAATCAAAATCGATGCAGGCTTTTTGTTGTGGGATTATTGAATTGCAGCGCTGTTTTGTTGCTTAATCAATGGCAACAGGACGCAGGAGTTATAAAAAATGAAAACCGCATACATCGCAAAACAACGCCAGATTAGTTTCGTTAAGTCACACTTTTCCCGTCAGCTTGAAGAGAAGCTCGGCCTGATCGAAGTTCAGGCGCCGATCTTAAGCCGCGTGGGCGATGGAACTCAGGATAACCTTTCTGGTTGCGAAAAAGCGGTTCAGGTTAAAGTGAAAACACTGCCAGACGCCCAGTTCGAAGTGGTTCATTCACTGGCGAAGTGGAAGCGTCAAACCCTGGGACAACACGACTTCAGCGCGGGCGAAGGGCTGTACACGCACATGAAGGCCCTTCGCCCCGATGAAGACCGATTAACGCCCATCCATTCCGTTTACGTTGACCAGTGGGACTGGGAGCGCGTAATGGGTGACGGAGAACGCCACTGCGGAACGCTGAAATCGACCGTTGAAGCGATCTATGCCGGGATCAAAGCTACCGAAGACGCCGTCAGTAAAGAATTTGGCCTCAAGCCGTTTCTGCCGGGGACGATCCAGTTTGTTCATAGCGAGGAGCTTTTAAGTCGCTATCCGGATCTTGATGCCAAAGGTCGTGAACGGGCGATTGCTAAAGAGCTGGGGGCTGTATTCCTGATCGGCATCGGCGGCAAGCTTTCCGATGGTCAGCGCCACGATGTTCGCGCGCCGGATTATGATGACTGGAGCACGCCGGCTGCTGAAGGCTATGCCGGTCTGAACGGCGATATTCTGGTATGGAACCCGGTTCTGGAAGATGCCTTCGAGCTCTCTTCAATGGGGATCCGCGTGGATGCCGAAGCGCTGAAGCGCCAGCTTGCGATTACCGGTGATGAAGATCGCCTGCAGCTGGAATGGCACCAGGCGCTGCTGCGCGGAGAGATGCCGCAGACTATCGGTGGCGGCATTGGTCAGTCTCGTCTGACGATGCTGCTCCTGCAGCTTGACCATATCGGCCAGGTGCAGTGCGGCGTGTGGCCAACCCAGGTTCGTCAAAGCGTTGCCGCTCTTCTTTAATGCGTGATTAGCGCCGCCAGCGTCGCAGCAGGCGGCTACGCAGCCCGGTATCAAAGCGCCAGATATGATCGAAAATGCGCATAATACCGGGCTTGCCGTGTACCGACATCGCCACCGCATGAAAGCGATGCTGATGTTTATGCTGTAGCTCTCCCACCTTATTGATCACCTCATCCGGCAAGCGCTGTGCGATAAAATCTGAAATGACTACCGCATCGGCATCGATCCACTGCGGATTCTGCATACGCTCAATCACTGCCCGAAAACAGCTGGCCAGATCGGTGCCGCCACGGAAGCGCTGGCTCAGAAAGCGGATCGCCTGTTCCAGCCCCTGCGGGCCGGTAAGTTCGTAATGCACCACCTCGCTGGAAAACAGCATAATAAAGCAGCGGCGGTTATCCGCCAGAGCGACCCGCATTAGCGCCAGACAAAACGCCTTGGCGCACTGTTCATTAAAACCGCCCATTGAGCCGGAAGTATCGACGCAGACGATAAAGGGTCCGCGCGGCTGTTCATCAAAATCCTGGCGAGTGACCGGCCGTTCGGTGATCTTTTCTTTCCACGCATCGCCGTGAAGCCGATAGGTCAGCAGCTGCTTTTCAACCAGCTTACGATAGAACTCGAACTCCAGCTCGGTGATACCGAGGGTAGCCAGCTCTGGCGGCAACAAACGCAGAATATCGTCGCTCTGCTGAAGCCCGTCCACCTGCTCCGGTACGGTGGCCGGTTCGCGCACCAGGCTGCGAAAGGTTTCCATCGGCGCATCTTTTTTCGGCACCGCTTTCGCTTCACGTGAGCGTCCCAGCTGTTCAGCGAGCTGCATGAGCTCGGGTTGTTGGCTTAGAAAGTCGCCGTAGCGCACGATCAGCTGATAGTCGCCTCGCTTCAGCTCGCCAGCGCTCATGTCCCACAGGTGCCCCGCCGCATTGTCATTTTCCACCAGCACCGGCTCCAGCTGGCCGCTGAGGGTCATGCGTTCCTGAACTTCGCTCAGTAGCTGATCGCGCTCTTCATCCAGCAGTTGCTGATTAAGGGAGGTTGCCTGCACCACCAGGCTCAGGCGCCAGCGCTGGAGGAATAACGTGTGCAGCGCTGGCGTAAAGGTGCTGTTGTTATCCACCAGCTGCTGGGCCTGGCTGGCAAAAGGGGAGTGCAGCTTATGCAGCTGGCTCAAAATTTGCGGAAGCTGGACGATAAACTGCGAGGTAGAAAGCCGCTGTGATTGCTGATAACACTGAACCTCCGCATCCAGCTCGGGGGGGATATTGGTCTCTTTGAGTCGCGATCTGACCGCTTCCCGCCAGCGCGGAATGTCGGCGGCGATAATATTTTTTAGGCGCGGGAATTTTTCAAAGAATACCGCCAGTTGAGGTGCCGCCAGCAGCGCCAGCAGCATCTCATCGATCATACCCTCTTCGCCGACTGCCAGCATGACATTCAGCATGTCCAGCGTCATGACTGACGCGCCTGTTTAATCTGCGTTCCGACGTCCTGCAGGCTGGCCTCAATGCGTCCCAGCCACTCACCGGGAATAAACAGACATTTCTGCTGTTCGCTGAAGCGGTTATGTTGCTGATGCCATTCGTCGTCCAGCGCTTCCAGCTGCTGCCGGATTTCGGCCGGCATATTTTCCCGCGATTCGCTACCGGGCAGGGAAAGTCGCGACCCCTGTAAGCTGACATCGCGCACGACCAGATGCTGGCTGGTATCGACATCCATATTCAGCGGCTGGGCAAAACCGATACCGTTGAGCTTGCCGCGAATCTCACCCCCTTTCTCCAGCCAGTGAGCAAGCTCTTCACGAACAAACGTAATATGAATCACTTCCAGGTCGTGCAGCTTAAGCGGCTGCTGGAGGAGCAGCGTCAGCGTGGGTTCCTGCACTTCAGCGGGCAGTTCATAATGAGGTTTACGGCTGAACATACCGCCAAGACGGTTTACTTTTAGCGCGGTTTTATCGCTTTGCTGCTGTTGAAGCTGAATACGTCGTTGGATAATCGACCCCAGGCGAGTGAGCATCGCCTGCTGCTGCCAGGCGTGGCTGGTCATTAAGGTCTCCAGCTGCGCGGACATCAGGTTCATCGTCTCAATATTGTGCCACAGGCAATCTTTCAGCAGGATCAGGTCTATTGGCGCGATAGTGTCGCGGCCGCTGAAAAAGGCGCTGGCCTGCAGCAGACGAATGGCTTTTTTCCACCGACGATCTGAGACGTACGGCGCGTTCGGCAGCGTATCTAACTGCTGGCGCAGCTGGAAAATAAGTTCAAAAACGCTGTCCGGCAGCTTAACGCTGCCGATATCCTGCTGCCATTGCTGAAACTCCTCGTCGCTGACCTGTAGATTCGCCGGGACGGGGTTACTGTTCTCGTCCTGCTGGCTTATCAGCATTGAGCGGAAGTTGGTTTTATCCTGAACCTTATCCAGCCATAAACGGATAAGCATCCGATCGTATAGCGCCTCCAGGCTGTTGTCTGCTTCGGGGAGTTCGTTCGACGCCGCCACCAGCAGGCGCATAGGGATTTTTTCTTCGGTTGCCCCGTTGCGGAAATGGCGTTCGTTTATTGCCGTCAGCAGCGTATTGAGGATCGCCGGGCCAGCTTTCCAGATCTCATCGAGGAAAACAATTTCGGCTTCCGGAAGATAACCCGCGGTCAAACGCTCGTAGCGTCCTTCATCTTTTAGCGCCTGAATGGAGAGCGGGCCAAAAACTTCTTCCGGCGTGGAAAAACGCGTCATCAGGTACTCAAATGCGCGAGCCTGCTGGAAGGCGAATTTTAGGCGTCGGGCGATCAGACTTTTGGCGATGCCCGGTGGACCCAGCAGAAAAACGCTCTCGCCGCTGAGTGCGGCAAGCAGGCAAAGGCGAATGGCGTGGCTGCGTTCGAAGAGTCCTTTTTCCAGAGCGGCGCTGAGCCGGGAAATTCTTTCTGCCAGTAAATGTGATTGAGCCATAATAGAGTTGCGTGCTTTTTAGAATGTCGTTGTTAGGTCGAGTATAGATGTTTGCTTAGGGGTGGTAATAGCCTGAAGAATCGATTTATTTTCTTTGAGTCAGGTTAAGATGATGTCAGTTAGGGGTACGATTCAGCAAATAATCGTGCATACTGTGCGCTTTTTGTGGGCCAAGGGACTAGGCACACATTTGTTTTATAAACGAAAAGACTAGTCTATGAGCACTGATAATAAGCAATCGCTGCCGGCAATAACGCTGGCGGCAATCGGCGTGGTATACGGCGATATCGGTACCAGTCCACTGTATACACTTCGTGAATGTCTGTCCGGCCAGTTTGGCTTTGGCGTTGAGCGTGATGCTGTTTTTGGCTTCCTGTCGCTCATTTTCTGGCTATTAATTCTCACCGTATCACTCAAATACATCACCTTCGTGATGCGGGCAGACAATGCCGGCGAAGGCGGGATCCTGACGTTAATGTCGCTGGCGGGGCGAAACACCTCCGCGCGCGCAACCTCCATCCTGGTGATCCTTGGGCTTATCGGCGGCAGCTTCTTTTATGGCGAGGTGGTGATTACGCCTGCCATCTCGGTGATGTCGGCGATAGAGGGGCTGGAAATTATCGCCCCGGACCTGGATACGTGGGTGGTCCCCATATCCATCATCGTTCTGACGCTGCTATTTGCCATTCAAAAGCACGGTACCAGCATGGTCGGTAAGCTGTTCGCGCCGATTATGCTGATCTGGTTCCTGCTGCTGGCGGTACTGGGCGCGCGCAGTATCTTTGCTAACCCGGAAGTGCTGCAGGCACTGAATCCTTACTGGGCGGTACACTTCTTCCTCGAATATAAAACCGTCTCATTTGTGGCGCTGGGCGCGGTAGTGCTGTCGATTACCGGCGTGGAGGCGCTGTACGCGGATATGGGGCATTTTGGTAAACTGCCGATTCGCCTGGCCTGGTTTTCGGTAGTACTGCCTTCACTGGTGCTTAACTACTTTGGTCAGGGCGCGCTGCTGCTCAAACACCCGGAAGCGATTAAAAACCCGTTCTTTCTGCTGGCGCCCGAGTGGGCGCTCATTCCCATGCTGATTATTGCCGCCCTGGCGACGGTTATCGCTTCACAGGCGGTTATCTCCGGCGTCTTCTCGCTAACCCGGCAGGCGGTGCGCCTGGGGTACCTGTCGCCGATGCGGATTATTCATACTTCGGAAATGGAGTCCGGGCAGATTTATATTCCGTTTATCAACTGGCTGCTCTATATCTCGGTGGTCATCGTCATTGTTAACTTTGAGCACTCCTCGAATCTGGCGGCGGCCTACGGTATTGCGGTGACGGGGACGATGGTGCTGACCACCATTCTGTTCACGACGGTAGCGCGTCAAAACTGGCACTGGAATAAGTTCGTTGTGGCGCTGCTGCTGGTTGCCTTTATGTGCATTGATATCCCGCTCTTCTCCGCGAACCTCGATAAAATCGTCTCCGGCGGCTGGCTGCCTCTGACCCTCGGCCTGGTGATGTTTACCATCATGACCACCTGGAAAAGCGAGCGTTTCCGCCTTCTGCGTCGGATGCATGAGCACGGTAATTCTCTGGAAGCGATGATCTCTTCTCTGGAGAAATCGCCGCCGGTCCGCGTTCCGGGTACCGCCGTCTATATGTCGCGGGCGCTGAACGTCATTCCTTTCGCGCTGTTGCATAACCTTAAGCATAATAAGGTGCTGCACGAGCGGGTGATTTTGCTCACGCTGCGTACTGAAGATGCGCCGTACGTGCATAACGTTCGTCGCGTACAGATTGAGCAGATTTCGCCGTCGTTCTGGCGCGTCGTAGCCAGCTACGGCTGGCGGGAAACGCCGAATGTCGAAGAGGTTTTCCACCGCTGTGGGCTGGAAGGCCTGAGCTGCCGGATGATGGAGACCTCCTTCTTTATGTCTCATGAGTCGCTGATCATTGGCAAGCGGCCATGGTACCTGCGCCTGCGCGGCAAGCTTTATCTTCTGCTGCAGCGCAACGCTCTGCGAGCGCCTGACCAGTTCGAAATTCCGCCGAACCGGGTTATTGAGCTCGGCACCCAGGTTGAAATCTGATGCGCTAAAGCCCTTCTTGATGAAGGGCTTTTTGTTTATTTGAACGCTTCTGGTTTTAACTCTTCAGACTTGCGAAACGTTTCGATGACGATCACAATTCTCACATCTGGTGATGGTTTTCTGTTCTCTTATTGCTAATACTTATACCAGCGAAACGTTTCGCTAGTGGAGTAAAAGAGAAAATGAAAAAAGGTACCGTCCTCAATGCTGAAATTTCGTCGGTCATCTCCCGCCTGGGTCATACCGATACGCTGGTAGTTTGCGATGCCGGGTTACCTGTTCCCCGCAGCAGCGCCCGTATCGATATGGCGTTAACCCACGGGGTGCCCTCCTTTATGCAGGTTCTGGAGGTGGTGACGAGCGAAATGCAGGTTGAAGCGGCTATCCTCGCGGAAGAGATTAAAACGCTTAATCCGCAGCTCCACGCGACGTTGCTCAATCATCTTGAGCAGCTGCAGCAACACCAGGGAAACACCATTGAAATTCGTTACACCAGCCATGAGCAGTTCAAAAAAGAAACCGCAGATAGTCAGGCGGTGATTCGCAGCGGGGAATGTTCCCCGTATGCGAACGTTATTCTCTGTGCCGGCGTGACGTTCTGAGGTCGCCGCTATGGAAGCCTTATTGCAATTAAAAGGGATCGATAAATCGTTCCCTGGCGTCAAGGCGCTCTCCGGCGCCTCGCTAAACGTATATCCGGGCCGCGTGATGGCGCTGGTCGGGGAAAACGGCGCCGGTAAATCCACGATGATGAAAGTGCTGACCGGCATTTACTCCCGCGATGCCGGTTCGCTGCTGTGGCTGGGTAAAGAGACCACCTTCAACGGTCCCAAATCTTCTCAGGAAGCCGGAATTGGCATCATCCACCAGGAGCTAAACCTGATCCCCCAATTGACGATCGCCGAGAACATTTTCCTCGGCCGTGAATTTGTGAATCGCTTTGGCAAAATAGACTGGAAAACGATGTACGCCGAAGCCGATAAGCTGCTGGCAAAGCTGAATCTGCGTTTTAACAGCCAGAAGCTGGTGGGGGATTTATCGATAGGCGATCAGCAAATGGTTGAGATCGCTAAGGTGCTGAGCTTTGAGTCGAAGGTCATCATTATGGATGAGCCCACCGATGCGTTGACCGACACCGAGACCGAATCCCTGTTCCGCGTAATCCGCGAACTGAAATCGCAGGGGCGCGGTATTGTCTATATCTCCCACCGTATGAAAGAGATCTTCGAGATTTGCGATGACGTCACGGTATTTCGCGATGGGCAGTTTATCGCCGAGCGTGAAGTGGCCAGTCTGGATGAAGATCTGCTGATTGAGATGATGGTCGGCCGTAAGCTGGAAGATCAGTACCCGCATCTGGACAAAGCCCCGGGCGCTGTTCGTCTTAAGGTCGACAACCTGTGCGGTTCGGGCGTGGAAAATATCTCCTTTATTCTGCGTCAGGGCGAGATTCTCGGCGTCGCCGGGCTGATGGGCGCCGGGCGCACCGAGCTGATGAAGGTACTGTACGGTGCGCTGCCGCGCAGCAGCGGTTCGGTCACGCTGGATGGACGCGAAGTTGTTACGCGCTCCCCGCAGGATGGTCTGGCCAACGGAATCGTCTACATCTCAGAAGACCGTAAGCGCGACGGTTTAGTGCTCGGCATGTCGGTTAAAGAAAACATGTCGCTGACCGCGCTGCGTTACTTCAGCCGCGGCGGCGGTAGTCTCAAGCACAAAGATGAACAACAGGCGGTGAGTGATTTTATCCGCCTGTTTAACGTGAAAACGCCTTCGATGGAGCAGGCCATTGGGCTGCTTTCCGGCGGTAATCAGCAGAAGGTCGCGATAGCCCGCGGGTTGATGACCCGCCCGAAGGTATTGATCCTTGATGAGCCGACCCGCGGCGTGGATGTTGGGGCAAAGAAAGAGATATACCAGCTGATTAACCAGTTCAAAGCCGAAGGTCTGAGCATCATTCTGGTCTCTTCGGAGATGCCGGAAGTGCTGGGCATGAGCGATCGCATCATGGTGATGCATGAAGGGCATCTCGGCGGTGAATTCACACGCGAGCAGGCCACCCAGGAAGTATTGATGGCTGCCGCTGTGGGCAAGCTTAATCGTGTGAATCAGGAGTAAAAAAGATGAATAACCCGGCTGTTTCTGGTCGTCGCTACTTCACAAAAGCGTGGCTGATGGAGCAAAAATCGCTGATTGCCCTGCTGGTGCTGATTGCGATTGTCTCGACCATGAGCCCCAACTTTTTTACCGTGAATAACCTGTTCAATATTCTGCAGCAGACTTCAGTTAACGCCATTATGGCGGTAGGGATGACGCTGGTTATCCTGACGTCGGGTATCGACCTGTCCGTCGGTTCTCTGCTGGCGTTGACCGGCGCGGTTGCTGCTTCAATTGTCGGGATTGAGGTCAACGCGCTGGTGGCCGTGGCCGCTGCGCTGGCATTAGGCGCGGCTATCGGCGCCGTGACCGGCGTGATTGTGGCGAAAGGGCGCGTGCAGGCATTTATCGCTACGCTGGTCATGATGCTGCTGCTGCGCGGCGTGACGATGGTGTATACCAATGGAAGCCCGGTAAATACCGGCTTTACCGACAACGCCGATCTGTTCGGCTGGTTCGGGATTGGTCGTCCGCTGGGGATCCCAACGCCGGTGTGGATTATGGCGATCGTTTTCCTGGCCGCCTGGTACATGCTGCACCATACTCGCCTGGGCCGTTATATTTATGCGCTCGGCGGTAACGAGGCGGCAACGCGCCTTTCCGGCATCAGCGTGAATAAAGTTAAAATCATCGTCTATTCTTTGTGCGGCATGCTGGCCTCGCTGGCCGGGATTATTGAGGTCGCGCGTCTCTCTTCCGCGCAGCCGACGGCGGGCACAGGATATGAACTGGATGCGATTGCGGCGGTGGTGCTCGGTGGTACCAGCCTCGCGGGCGGTAAAGGCCGTATTGTCGGCACGCTGATTGGTGCGTTGATCCTTGGCTTTCTGAACAACGGCCTGAATTTATTAGGCGTTTCATCCTATTACCAGATGATCGTGAAAGCGGTGGTCATTTTGCTGGCGGTACTGGTAGATAACAAGAAGCAGTAACTGAGAACTCTACAGGACATCTTAACTATGAATATGAAAAAACTGGCGACCCTGGTCTCTGCTGTAGCGTTAAGTGCGACCGTAAGCGCAAACGCGATGGCAAAAGATACTATCGCTCTGGTTATCTCTACCCTTAACAACCCGTTCTTTGTCTCGCTGAAGGATGGCGCGCAAAAAGAAGCGGACAAACTTGGCTATAACCTGGTGGTACTGGACTCCCAGAATAACCCGGCCAAAGAGTTGGCTAACGTTCAGGATTTAACCGTTCGTGGCACCAAACTGCTGCTGATCAACCCTACGGATTCCGATGCGGTGGGTAACGCCGTGAAGCTGGCTAATCAGGCGAAAATTCCGGTTATCACCCTCGACCGTCAGGCGTCAAAAGGCGACGTGGTAAGCCATATTGCATCTGACAACGTGCTGGGCGGTAAGATGGCCGGTGACTATATCGCGAAGAAAGTCGGCGAAAGCGCGAAGATCATTGAACTACAAGGCATTGCCGGGACCTCCGCGGCGCGCGAACGTGGTGAAGGTTTCCAGCAGGCCGTTGCTGCGCACAAGTTTAACGTACTGGCCAGCCAGCCGGCAGATTTTGACCGTACCAAGGGTCTGAACGTCATGCAGAACTTGCTGACGGCGCATCCTGATGTGCAGGCGGTATTTGCCCAGAACGATGAAATGGCGCTGGGCGCGCTGCGTGCGCTACAAACGGCAGGCAAATCTGATGTGATGGTTGTTGGATTTGACGGCACGCCGGATGGCGAAAAAGCGGTTAATAGTGGCAAACTGGCTGCGACCATCGCCCAGCTACCGGAGCAGATCGGCGTTAAAGGCGTTGAGACCGCCGATAAAGTGCTGAAGGGCGAAAAAGTGGATACCAGCTACCCGGTTGAGTTGAAACTGGTCATTAAGCAATAATGTGCGATTCGGATCGGCGACGGTCCGAGGGACAACATAATAAAGAAAAGCAGGGCATGCGCCACCGGATCCTGGTGGCGCGCTTTCCGGGAATATTGATTATGAAAACCGCAGGCAAACTTGTCGTCCTTGGCAGTATCAACGCCGATCACATCCTGAATCTCGACGCCTTCCCAACGCCTGGTGAAACCGTTACCGGTCATCACTATCAGGTCGCTTTTGGCGGTAAGGGCGCAAACCAGGCCGTTGCTGCCGGACGCAGCGGGGCTAATATTTCCTTTATCGCCTGTACCGGCGATGACGACATTGGCGAGCGCGTTCGTCACCAGCTGGAAAGCGACAATATTGACGTTTCGCCGGTCAGAGCCGTCACCGGAGAATCAACCGGCGTGGCGCTGATTTTTGTTAACGCTGAAGGTGAGAATACTATCGGTATTCATGCCGGTGCTAATGCCGCGCTCTCCGTTGCGCAGGTTGATGCGGAAAAAGAGCGTATTGCTGGCGCGCAGGCGCTGCTGATGCAGCTGGAATCACCGCTGGAAAGCGTACTGGTCGCGGCGAAAATCGCTCACCAGAATCAAACCTCAGTCATCCTCAATCCGGCGCCGGCACGTGAATTGCCCGATGAGCTGCTCTCGCTGGTAGATATCATTACCCCTAACGAGACCGAAGCGGAAAAGCTCACCGGCGTGCGCGTGGAAAGCGACGATGATGCGGCAAAAGCTGCCAAAGTGCTCCATGATAAAGGTATCGGTACGGTGATCATTACCCTTGGCAGCCGTGGCGTATGGGCCAGCTGCGAAGGTGAAGGTCGTCGGGTGCCCGGCTTTAAAGTGCAGGCGGTAGATACCATAGCCGCTGGCGATACCTTTAATGGTGCGCTGGTCACCGCGCTGCTTGAAGGTAGTGAACTGGCGCAGGCGATTCGTTTTGCCCATGCCGCCGCCGCTATCGCCGTCACCCGCAAAGGGGCCCAGCCCTCCGTGCCCTGGCGAAAAGAAATAGACGAATTTTTACGTCAACAGGGGTAACGCTTGGCCACCATGAAGGATGTAGCCCGCATAGCGGGCGTTTCCACTTCGACGGTTTCTCATGTCATCAACAAAGATCGTTTCGTTAGCGAAGCGATTACCGCTAAGGTCGACGCCGCGATTAAAAGCCTGAACTACGCGCCGTCTGCGCTGGCGCGCAGCCTTAAATTAAACCAAACCCGCACTATAGGCATGCTTATTACCGCCAGTACCAACCCGTTTTATTCGGAGCTGGTGCGCGGCGTGGAACGTAGCTGCTTTGAGCGAGGCTATAGCCTGGTGCTGTGTAATACCGAAGGCGATGAGCAGCGGATGAACCGTAATCTTGAGACGCTGATGCAAAAGCGCGTCGATGGTTTACTCCTGTTGTGCACTGAAACTCATCAGCCTTCGCCGGAAATTATGCAGCGCTATCCTTCTGTACCGACGGTGATGATGGACTGGGCGCCGTTCGACGGCGATAGCGATCTGATTCAGGATAACTCTCTGCTCGGCGGCGATATGGCGACCCAGTATCTGATTGACCAGGGCTATAGTCGGATTGCCTGTATCGCGGGTCCGCTGGATAAAACGCCAGCCCGATTGCGCCTGGAGGGATATCAGGCTGCGATGACTCGAGCCGGACTTGCGGTACCGGAAGGATATGTGATTAGCAGCGATTTTGAATTTGGCGGCGGATTCAGCGCCATGCAGACGCTGTTGACGCTGTCAGAGCTACCGCAGGCAGTATTTGTCGGTAACGATGCGATGGCGGTGGGCGCCTATCAGGCCCTTTACCAGAGCGGCCTGCGTATTCCGCAGGACATGGCGCTGGTGGGTTATGACGACATCGAACTGGCGCGCTATATGACGCCGCCGCTAACCACAATTCATCAACCGAAAGATGAGTTGGGCGAACTGGCCATCGATGTGCTGATTCACCGCATGGCCGATCCGGGACAAAAACAGCAGCGCGTACAGTTAACGCCTGAGCTGGTGGTTCGTGGCTCAGCCTAACGCTTATGCCGCTCCTTAATCAGGTTGCGGCCATCTTTTGCTCTTAATAAAGTAAATACTAGCGCCGATACCACGGTGATAGCCCCCATGGTAATAAAGGTGTAATGAAATTGCTCAATGGTATTTGCGCTATCAAATCCTTCATAAAACCTCAGCACCGCCGCGCTAACGGCGACCCCGAGACTGATAGAGAGTTGCTGAGTAACGGCCAGCATGCTGTTGCCGCTGCTGGCGTTTTCATCGGTTAAATCGGCGAGCGTGATGGTGTTCATTGAGGTGAACTGAGTGGACATCGCCATCCCCAGAACGAATAGCGGCAGCAGCAGCATCCAGATCGACAGATCCGGAGATTGCAGCGAAAACTGAGCGATCATCAGGCCGATGAATACCGTGACCCCAACCAGCGTTTTACGGTAGCCGAACCAGCGAAGTATCTGGGTGACGGTTGATTTCGCAATAATGGAACCGATAGCCGTAGGCGCAATCATGCAGCCAGCAATAATCGCCGGATAGCCGAAGCCAACCTGGAGCATCAGCGGCATCAGGAACGGAACGCAGCCGGTACCCAGGCGCGTGGCCAGGTTTCCCGCGATCCCAACAGAGAAGGTATGCGTCTTAAATAAGGATAGCGAAATGAGCGGTGTGGGATGACGGCGAGCGTGGCGAATATAGGCCCACATTAAAACGATGCTCAGGGCGATAACGGCCAGAGCCATCCAGGTGGCGACAATCTTCTCGCCAAACAGCTCTATTCCACTGGAAAACAGCACCAGGCTCAGGCCAAAGAGGATAAAACCGAGCGTGTCGAAGCGCCGTCGTGGCGTGGTGAAATCCGGCATGTACTTGCGAGCGTAGACGATTCCGATAATGCCGATGGGAATATTAATCAGGAATATCCAGTGCCAGCTTGCCCAGGTCACCAGTACGCCGCCGAGCACGGGGCCGAGGATAGGGCCGACCAGGCCAGGCATGGTGACGAAGTTGAGTACCGGCAGCAGTTCGCTGCGCGGATAGGCGCGCAGTAACGCCAGCCTCGCAACCGGCATCATCATCGCTCCGCCGATGCCCTGAATGACGCGGAAGATAACCAGTTCCATCAGGGAGTTGGAAAGCGCGCAGGCCAGGGAACCGAGGGTAAACAGGCTGACGGCGATGATAAATACTTTCCGCGTGCCGAAGCGGTCGGCCAGCCAACCGCTGACCGGGATAAGCATGGCTACCGTCAACGTGTAGCTGATAATGGCCGATTGCATCGCAAGCGGTGAACGGTTAAGGCTATGGGCGATAGCGGGAAGGGCCGTATTCAGAATGGTAGCGTCAAGCGCCTGCATAAAAAAAGCCATCGCTGCGATCCATGGCAGCCCGGCCATACTGCGGGCTTTCTTTTTGGTCATTCGATACCTTTACTATTTGTCGGAATGGTTGGGGGCACTCAGCAACGCCTGGCAGGCGCTCAGCGCTCGCAAGCCGTCGCTATCCAGAATGGCATCAACGATTGCCTGATGGAGATCCAGCTTCACCACTTCATTTTGGGTAATCGAAGTGAAGTAGGTGTGGTAGACCGAATGAAATAAAGAAGCGAAAGAGGTCAGGAAAGGATTGCCGCTCATTTCATATATATGTTCATGCCAGGCCATATCGACCTCAATCCAGCGCTCGCGCTGAAAGTTCCTCTTTAGCTCAACCATCTCCTCCATCAAAGCGTTGAGTTGAGCCTTCTGCTCCGGCGTGCCTGAGGTTGACGCCAGAAAACAGGCTTGGGGCTCCAGGCTTTCGCGCATAACGAGGAAATGGCCGACAACTTCAGCGAAATTATCTTCCGTTAACCACCAGGCGAGTAGTTCTTTATCGAGAAAGTTCCAGCTGCTGCGGGGCATCACCCGCGTTCCGATCCGTGGACGAGGTAAAAGCATCCCTTTCGCCGCAAGCGTTTTAACCGCTTCACGCACGGCCGTACGGCTCACGCCAAACTGCTCACCCAGTTCCATCTCTCCGGGAAGGATACTTTCTGGCGGGTATTCCCCGGTCAGGATTTTTTGAGCTAGTTTCTCCGCTAATACCCAGGAGATGTTCTTTTGTGCCGCCAACTGCTGTGCGCTTAAAGACATAAATGCCGTTCCTTTCTCTTTTTTACCTTATCAGTATGCCATCTGGCGGCGCGCTTCGTTGGTTAAAACGGCAAAACGCTGCTTTTTTGCTACTTTACACGGCGTAATGATGAAAAAAGAGGCGGTTGAAAAGTTTTTTGAAATTTCCCCTTGTCACTTCGTAATTACTCCCTATAATGCG